>JBDRDL010000001.1:0-7167 GCA_043820925.1 Methanobacteriota archaeon
AGCTCTTCGGTGCTTATGTTTATGCTCTTTACCTTCACGCCGGGCATAAAGCGATTTCTGACAATTTCTGCTGCATCTACAGATCTGCTTATTGCCTGTCCCCGGGATTTTAACACCACTTCATTGGAGTTGCTCAGCTGCATTGTTATAGCCAGAACGTAGTTCATAACAGGTTTGCTGCCTACGTATACGACGTTGTCTTCCTTGTTCTCTGCCATTTGCACGCCTCCTTCTTTCAACGTTGAAAATTTCAGACGTTTAAATATAAATACTTTCTGAGTTACTGAGGTGTAATTAAATTTATATTACCCCCTTTTATAATTAGCAGCCTATATTTCTTTGTTTCTTCTCCAATGCGTTCTTCCGCATCAGCAATTACAATGTTAGTATACTCGTCAAAGCTTTTCAACGTACCTTTATACTCTTTCCCGTTTCTAAGGGTTACCGTGACCACTCTATCCAGGGAAGAGTTAAGGATTTCCTCTAATTCCGGCATGCGTTATCCTATACTAAAAAGTATATCAAATTTACGGATGTTAAGCTTTCAGATAAGCTTGCGTAAGCAAGATTCCGATAGAGGAGGTTTATAGATGGCTAAGAGCAAAATTGAGATAGAGAATGTGGTAGCTTCTACGGCATTGGGGCAGAAGTTCGATTTGGGTTTAATAACACTTGCCATGGACAAGGTTGAATACGAGCCCGAGCAATTTCCGGGCCTGGTTTATCATTTAGATGAGCCGAAGGCAGCAGCGCTAATTTTCGGCTCCGGAAAAATCGTCTGCACAGGAGCGAAGAGCATAGAGGAAGCCAAGCTTGCAATTCAGAGAATTGTGGAAAAAATAAAGGAGGCAGGTGTGGAAATAACTAAAAAGCCGGAAGTAGTTGTGCAGAACGTCGTCGCTACCGCAAAGTTAGACGCCGAGCTCAACTTAGATGCAATAGCGATAGGCTTGGATAATACTGAGTACGAGCCCGAGCAATTTCCGGGCTTGGTTTACAGGATGCAAGACCCGAAGGTAGTTCTGCTGCTTTTCGGCTCCGGAAAAATCGTCTGCACAGGAGCGAAAAGCGTGGAAGATGCTGAGAGAGCTGCTGAGAATATATCAAAGAAGCTTAAGTCTCTTGGCTTGTTATAGGAGAGAAGCATGGAAAAAGAATATGAAGCACTGTTAGAAAAAGCTTACAGTGAGCTGCCGGAAATCTTGAAGGAGCACTCCCGTTTTGTGACTCCTGAAATCGCCAGCAGGATACAGGGAAAGACGACCGTAGTACAGAATCTCGGCGAAGTTAGCAAGGTCATAAACAGAAGTGCAGACATGCTTGCAAAGTATCTCATGCGGGAGCTCGGTACGAGCGGTTCGCATGATTCTCAGCACCTGGTCATGAAAGGTCAGTTCAGGCAGCTCCAGGTGCAGGAAAAATTCGAAGAATTTTTGAGGCAGTTTGTGCTCTGCCCGGAATGCGGGAGACCAGATACACGGATTATACGTGAAGAGAGGATTAGCTTTCTAAAATGCGAGGCATGCGGCTCAAGGCATCCTCTCAGCATTTTGAAAACTTCTGCCCCGAAAGAAAGTAAAAAACCATCTGTCGGCGAAGAATTAACGGTTGAGATTACCCGCACAGGCAAAAAAGGAGATGGAATGGCCAGAGTTGGAGGATATATAATCTTCGTCAGCGGTGCAAGGGAAGGGCAGAAAGTAAAGGCAAGAATCATGAACGTTCAGGGAACTATGATATTTGCAGAGGCTATAGAAGTGGTGAAGTGATTAGAAATAGCATAAAAATTTTTCTCATCGGCTTCGTTTCAGGTGCGGCAGCAAGTGCGATTTTTGTGCTGCTTTTCCCAAGCATTTACTATGCCTTTCTGGCGCTGCTCGGCAGAAAAATCGAGGCACAGGCAGGTGCAGTTGGAAGCCTGTCTCTTGCAATAATTCTAAATAATCTCATCGCCTCTTTTCTTTGTTCTTACGGAGGTTTTATTGCCACGAAGGCATTTCTAATTTTAAAAAGCGGACCCTCCACCTTTCTGATAAAACTTTCCTTTTTTGACAAAAGGGTGGAAGCAATCTCTCCAGAAAAACTCAAGTACTACCTCTCGCTATACATTTTTCCTGCCTTTATTTTATTCTTGAATGGATTCGTTCTTGGAGCCTTTTTTATTTTCTATATCCAAAACTTGGAAAAATATTATGGCGGGCTTTTCCTGCACGGCTACTTCGAGCTGTCTGCGATAATTCTCTCAGGTTCAATAGGATTAGAAATTGCCGACAGGGCAATTTCTAGTGTGGAAGATTTAGAAAAATTCAGGAGAGAACTCAACGTTCTGGCAAGGGGCAAAATTTTGAAATACTTCCTCGTCGTTGCACTGCTTATTGTCGGAGGAATTCTTGAAGTGCTGTGATTTCCAAACAGGCATTTTCTTCATTGCACTCTGCTCCCGCTCCTCACTCCTCTGTCATCGATTCATCTAGCTTCCAACGAAAACTTATATATCGTAAAAACGTAAAGTATATCTAGGTGAATCTATGGCTTATGCCAAAATCAGGGCTAGTAAGGAGCTGTTAGAAATCCTGCCTAAAAAAGTGATAAAGAGCCTGAGAATAATTGAAGGAGAGGAGCTTGAGATAAGGATTAAAAAAGAGAAGAAAGGCAGCATCAGGGAACTCCGAGGTTTGGGCAAAGAACTATGGAAGGGTATCGACGTAGAGGGATATATTAGAGGAGAGAGGAAGGCTTGGGAAGAAAACTTGAAGATCTGAAAGGGAGGAACATTGTAATTGATACCTCGCCTTTTATTTACTATATAGAAGAAAACAAGAAACATCTCGAAATTCTAGAAAAACTTTTTAGTATGATTGATTCTGGAGAGATGCAGGGGACGGCTTCTGTGATAACGCTGCTGGAGGTATTGGTAAAGCCGCTTAAAGAAAACGATGCATCCCTAGCAGGTGAGTATAGGCGGATTTTAACCGAATCTAAAAATCTTGACCTGCTAGACGTCAACCAAAAAACAGCGGAAAAAGCTGCTCATTTGAGGGCAAAGTATGGGCTACCGCCTCCGGACGCCATAGTAGCGTCGATTGCGATTCTAAATAACTCGGACTTTCTCTTGACCAATGATGAGGGATTTAAGAAAATTAAAGAGATTAAAACTCTGCTTTTGAATGAATTGAAGTTATAATTCACTTCACCCTGCTCCCGCTCCTCACCCCCCTGTCCAGAGGTTGGTTATTACAACTATCGTTTTTCCTACGAGTTCTCTTAGTTTGTATTGCTTTGCGATTCCTGCAACGAGCCAAGTTTAGAAAAATCCTCATACGTTACTTCTTTCTCGAAAAGCTCCTCGTACTGCGTAACTTTACTCGTGGTCTTTTTCAGCCCCTCGACAGTTTTTTCATCCAGCTTTGGGAACAGCGGCGCAGCATTTTTTATCTTCGTGCCGCTATTTATTTTTTCTTTTCCTACGTCTTCGAGGGTACCGAGGTTTGCACCGAGCTGCTCACATATTTTCTGGGCGCTCTTGGGCAGGAACGGAGAAATTAAAATCGCAAGATAATAGCAGAGATTGGCGCACACGTAGAGGGCTGCGGCAGCTTTTTCCTTATCTTCCTTTATCGCCTTCCAGGGCTCGCTTTTCTGGAAGTATTTGTTGCATTGGTCGCTTAACTCGAAGACCTTTCGCAGCGCATCTCTTAGGCGGATGCCCCAGATCAGGTCTTTGATTTCTGCTGCATACTTTCTGCTCAATTTCAAAACTTCCCTGTCCCCAGCAGACAGCTTTGCTTTTGGTACTTCGCCGTTGAAGTTGTTCTGGATGAAGCTCAGCGTGCGATAAACAAAATTTCCGAAGTTAGCCACAAGCTCATTGTTCACCCGCTCCTTGAATTCCTTCCACTTCCATTCTGTGTCGTCTGTCTCAGGAATTAGGAGCGTGAGATAGTAGCGCCACAAGTCGCTGCTCAAGCCTGTGCTTGCCAAATTCTCGCAGAAGATTCCCCGCCCATGGGACTTGGAAATCTTGTCTCCTTCGTAATTCAGGTACTGCAAGCCAGCAACGCGGTAGGGCAGCACATATTCGCTGTTCGCAAGCAGCATTCCGGGCCAGAAAATTGTGTGGAAGGGAATGTTGTCCTTGCCTATGAAGTGGAAAATTTTAGCGTCTTTACTTTGCCAGAATTTTTTCCATTCATCCGGCTTGCCGATTTTCTTCGCCCATTCCTTCGTGGAGGAAATGTAGCCTATCGGAGCATCGAACCAGACATAAAAAACTTTATCCTCGTAGCCCTTCAGCGGAACTTTAACCCCCCATTTTATATCCCTGGTTATACACCTCGGCTTCAAACCTTCGTTTATCCAGCCGAGGGCAGCGCTCACGACCTGCAGCGACCAGATTTTTTCGCTGCTCTTTATCCACTTCTCAAGCTTATGCTGGAGCTGGTCGAGATTTAAAAATAAATGCTTGATTTCTTTAAACGTTGGTTTTGAACCGCAAATTACGCATCTGGGGTATTTTAATTCGTCTGGATTTAGCAGCGTCGAGCAGTGCTCGCACTGGTCGCCCCTTGCCTCTTCAAAGCCGCATTTAGGGCAGGTGCCCTCGACGAAGCGGTCCGGCAGCGCTCTCGAGCATTTTTCGCAGAAGGGCAGCTTCAGCGCATCCTCACTTACGAATCCGTTTTCATATATTTTTTTGAAAAAATCTTTAGTAGTTTCGTGATGCTCAGGCAGCGAGGTTCGATAAAAGTTGTCGTATGAAATGTCCAGCCAGTCGTAGATTTCCTTGTGAACTGCGTAGTACCTGTCGCACAGCTCTTTTGGTTTTATGCCCAGCTTCTGCGCAGCTACTTCGATTGGCGTTCCGTGCTCGTCGCTCCCTCCAATGAATACTGTCTCATAGCCTGCGAGCCTGCAAAAACGAGCAAATATGTCGCTCGGAAGATGCGAGCCTGCTATATTGCCTATGTGCGGCACGTTGTTGACGTAAGGCAAAGCGCAGGTTATCAGGATTTTCTGCTTCGTCGCAATCACCATTTCAAGTTTACTTACAGGCACATTTAAGCCTTACTATGCTGGTACGGGATTGTTTCTTCATAGCGAAGCTAGTGCGCAAGACTCACGCTCTTCCGAAGGAAGATTGGCGGACATGCCAGCTTCCTGTCGGAAATCTTGCTTACGCAAGGAGAAATGTATAATTTTTCCCTTCGCTTTTCAGAGCAACTCATAAAACTGTTCTTTCGTCAGTTCGGCGTCTTTAATTATCCTCAGAAGTGTTCCTGGTTTAAGCGGTCTGTTGGAATGCACGGGCACGGTTATCTTTCTAACTTCTGCACCCTCGACTTTAATCAGCCTTACGTGGCTGCCTCTTTGCCTGTCGACAATAAATCCTGCCTTAGAAAGAGCTTTGATAACCTCCCTCCCGCTGGCTTGCGGCAGCTTCAAACTACTACCTCTGCAACTTCTCCTTTTACTTTAACGCCGTGCTCAAGAGGCTCGAGATATAGCTCAATAGCTTCCTTGATATTTTTAAGAGCCTCTTCCTTGGTATCGCCTTCTGAAATGCAGCCGGGAAGTGCAGGAACGTAGACTGTGTAGCCGCCTTCCTTCTGCGGTTCTAAGACAACTTTGAATTTCATGCTCGCACCTTATCTACTCTTGGAATCTTAACGTATTTAAATATTCGGCTCGACCTTGAAAAATCCCTACTGGGTTGCCTGAGTAATTCACTGCAGTTCTCTTTCCGCATTCCAATCTTCTACTCGGGAGAATGTATAATTTTCCCTGTCTCTTTCGAAGGTCGCAGCCCGGGCGTTTCTTCAAGCTTTTTTCTGAACTCTTCAGAACGCAGCGTTTCTAAGAATTTCTTAACCGCAGGCTTTTCGATTTTTTCTTTCGGTATTGCAAAGTCGTATTTCTCTTCCCTCAGCGGGATGAAATCCAATTCGTACTGCCCTGCTACCGTCTTTATAGCCAAGCCAACGTCAGCCCTTCCATAGGCAACTGCTGCTGCGATTGCACTGTGCGACTTTGCTTCGATTTCATAGCCCTTTATTTTTCGAGCCAGCTCTTTGAGATGCGTTCCTTTCTTCTGTGCAAGCTTGCCAAGCTCTAAGTCCAGCAGAACCCTTGTGCCAGAGCCTGCATTTCGATTTATGAAGGAGATATCGCTCCTGAGCAGGTCATCGATTCCTTTTATTTTCTTCGGGTTTCCCTTCGCTGTCACAAATCCTTGCTCCCTGTCATAGCCCCGCACGAGGTAAACACTGCCTGCGAGCTTCATCCTCTGCAAAAATGGAATGTTGTATATTCCACTCTTCTCGTCGATTAGATGCGTACCTGCGATGTCTGCCTCGCCCCTCCTCACAGCTGCCAAGCCGCCTGAGGAGCCTACGTTTATAATTTTCGCCTGCACTATTCCGCAAGGAAGCTGGCATGAATTCCGCAAGGAAGCTGGTGTGTTCGCCATTCTTTCTTGCGAAAGCTGCCATTCTTTCTTGCGAAATGGCAAGGATTTACTCATTGCGTTAAGCAGGATATCAATTCCAATGCAGTGGCTGCCTATTATCGTCAAGTCTGCTGGCTTTATCGCATCGCTCAGCAGCGTCACCTCCACCTCGCTTTCCTCGAGAATCATTTCTCTGTTCTCCGGTATCTCTACATATCCGTCCGCCTCTGCAAGCGTAGTTATAGCTCCAGAGCCTGTCAATACAGGATACGCACTTAATGCGCCGTTTGCTCCTCTTACAAGATTGACAAGCAAGTATTCGTAGCGTCCTTTTGCAGAGTGTATGCGCATCGCAGCCTTTGCCAGAATTTTTTTCCTTTCTTTCTGCATTAGCCCTGCTAATTCTCTTATCAAAGGAGCCACGAATACATCAAAAATAATCATTGCAGAAGTCGGGTAGCCGGGCAAACCAAAGATGAGCTTGTTTTTTGCAGCCCCAATTATCGTAGGCTTGCCAGGCTTTATCGCAATTCCGTGCACTATTACACCCGGCTTGCCCAGCTCGTCAATAACTCTGTAAGATAAATCGCCAATGCCTGCGCTTGTTCCGCCGGAGGTTATGATTATGTCATACTTGTCTATCATTTCCTTTAGTTTTACAAGCAGAGCTTTGGGTTCATCTCTTACTATGCCCGAAAACTCGGCTTCTCCTCCGTTTTCCA
>JBDRDL010000002.1:0-38232 GCA_043820925.1 Methanobacteriota archaeon
TCCAAAAATTTAGTGGCGAAAAATGCCCAAGTGCATCTATATTGCGTTTTGTTTTTATCAAGTAATTGTCAATTATTAATAGCATATATCCGTTTTTTTTAATGACCCGCTTCATCTCAAGGACGGCTTTTTTCGGTTCTAATAAATGATCCAGAGTAGATGAACATAAAATTAAATCAAATGAATGTTTTTTAAAAGGCAAAGTTTCAGCATCACCCATCATAATTTCTCCTCTGCTCATTAGGTCGGCTGACCTTTTTAACCTGACTATAGATATATCTAGGGCCGTAACGTTGCCGTATTTTTCTAATTTTTTAGTTAAGTTCCCATCTCCACAACCAACGTCAAGAATCCTCAAGTCGGATAAATCTTTCACTATCTCAGCCAACGCTTTGTCGAGTATTTCTGCCATTTTATTGAAAAGCCATCTTACTCCCTTATTTTTGCTTAGATAGTAGGAGGAATGAGGAGTTTTTCGTGCGCTTTGCTCGTAAAATAATTTAATGTCTTTTTTCTCCATAAAAATACACCGCCGAAGCTAATTCAAAAGCATTTTTTTCATTGATAAACTTGTCCAAATACTTCAAGGGGCTTAAAACTACTGCTAGCATCGCCCTAACTAGAGCTGAAAAGAAATTATCGCCGAAAAGTGCCCTTGGGTACTCCATCAATATCCAAGTTACTGTGCTCCCTGGACCTATACATACCCCAGAATCTATCCTTTTAAAGTCTTTAAATAGCTCCTCAATTCCATCCTTCGTTGTCCTCCAGTAATCTTTTGGAGCGGCGTGAAAAGGTTCCAAGAAAGGTATTTCACAGTAGATGAGGCCAGCATTCCTTAAAACCCTCCAAGTCTCTAAGATAACCTCGCTAGGGTTTTTAACATGTTCTAGGACTGTTATTAAGACTACTCCATCGGCGCATTCATTTTTGAAAGGCAGATGGTGGACATCTGCAATTATGTCTACTTCATTACCACGGAGTATGTACACATTTATTGCATGTGGTATAGGGCGCGAGTCTCCAGAACCCAAATTTAAAATGATTTTACCCTTTGTTTCATTAGAAATCCGCTCTAGATAATTCCTTATATTCAGAGTGGGGTGAAATAATCCGCCGCGTCCTCTAAGTTTCACGGCATTCCTCCTGCATTAGCTTTGCCCATAATTTTTACAATTAATCCACAAAGCTTCTGGGACCTCTCTTTTTAGTTAGATACTTTGAAAAATACCCAGCGACAGATGAAATCACGACGAGCAGAGATATCCAGGCTACGCCTCTCGCAAAGGTTCTAGCAATTCTCATTGGTTGAATGCTCTTTCCTATGCTAATTTATACTTTTGCCTTTGCTCACATCTCTATCAATTTTATCTGCGAACTTCTTCGCTCCTGTAGTAAAGCCGCCTTTGGAGATGAAAAACAGCCTTTTGTTTTTGGTGGCAAATTCTGATGTTCCTACTTTCTCTAAAAACTTCTCCGCGTCTCTGTAGCCGGTAGGTCTATTCCTCCACTTTATCTCGAATATATACGCTATGCCTTCTTTCTTGTACATATTTGGCCTTGCCCAGTATGAATGCGCTGAATTTGCTCACTCTCTAAAAGGTTTGATGCCCTCTCTCAGAACCCACGGCATAACTGGATTGACAACCTCAGCATACCTAAAGTGTTCATGCTGGAAGTGGTCGTCTGCTGAATAAATCCTCTCCACGATATTCTTCAGGGGATACGCCACGAGGTAATCGTAGACATGGATATGCGACTTCGCAGCGTCTTTTAGAGCGTCTCTTACTGCATCAAATGTCAAGTCTTTTACAAAAAATTTCCCTGTGTCAAAGTCTTTAATGAGCCCCTCCCTTGTTTTCAGGTCAACTCCGGATCTCCTGAGGACTTCTATTATCTCCCCTGCTTGATAGGCGCTCATGGCAACTCGAATATCTTTATCAGCGAGGAGTTCCTCAAAAGTATCTTTCGCCAACAGGTGTATCTCCACAAATTCATCTTCCGTGGGCTTGACGAAGGCGAAGTGCCATATATTGGTGTCGATGAGTATGTAGCTAGGCATCCTCAACTACCTCCGCCTTCACCATCTCCGCTATGCTTACTTCCGGTCTTGGTTTCTTAAGAGCGCGAAGGGCGCTGAGACTCTCAGGCTGCGCTGGTCGAATCCTGATTTCATCGCCAACTACTACTGCCTCGCATTCGCCTCCTTCTAAGAGGTTTACTCTCTCCCTGACCTCTTTCGGCAGGTAAACTTTACCGGCAACCACTTTTACTTTCATTTTTACCACCAATACTACCAAAAATTTTACCATTGTAAAAATAGTTGTTATTCTTTTGGTCATAGACAGGCACGTATGGTTTAATGTCAAGCAAAGTCAACACCATTGGATTCGGTCTGAGATGAGTATTCTGGTTTGTGCTGCTCTTTATACTAATCGCCCCCACCTATTACCTCTAGCGGAGTCGCCTGTCCCGTATCAGCAAGTTTCTGAGCAGAGCATACGTGAGTAGATTATCTCCGGTTTCTTGGCGGGAGCTTGTCAGGCGGCTGAAAAATTTGGTTTTAACGATTCCTAAAACAGGCAAAAGATGGGTGCTTTAATGAGATAGCCTGGAATGCTGGAAAGCTCAGAAAAGGAATGGAGTAAAATCTTTGCTCAAAACACTTTCTCCATATCTTTCATGCCAAAGCACAGGGCATCTTCGGTTTTATTTGCAAATGATTTGGCAATTATGCCAAATATCCCAAAAGCAGCCACTTCCACAGCGGCACGTGCTGAACAATATTATCGCCAATTTTTGCAGCTCCATCATAATCCTCTGTTATTACGAAACCTTCCTTCAATTTGAATTCCTTCATCGCTTTTAGCAGACTTTTGATTTCTCTTTCTTTTGTTTTTAAATCGCTGATATTCCAGCAAGCCTGGATTAGCTGCTTAACATTTAAACCTTCTTTGATTACAAAGTCAACTTCCCTGCCCTCTTTATCCTTCCAGTAAAAAATTCTTGCAAGCGGATTAGAAGAATAATTTCTCCTTAACTCTATAAAAACCAGGTTTTCAGCAAGTCTTCCAAAATCCTCTGAAATCTTTGGGATGGCGACTTTAAAAAATCCATTATCTATGCAGTAAATTTTCACTGGATATCTCAAAGCGTCTTTAATTTTGTAAGAAAATATTGGAACTGAAAAGAAGAGAAAAACCTGATTAAAATAGGAAAAATATTCTATCAAAGTTTGCTTGCCAACTTTTATTCCTTGTGATTTAAAGAACTTATAGGCTTTTGAAAAGCTGAAGGGAGAAGAAATGCATGAAAAAAGATAATTCACTAAATTTTCGAGCAAAACCCTGTTTTTAATTTTGTATCGAGATAAAACGTCTCTATTTATTATGCCGTCCAAATACTCCCGCAGGAGGGTTAATTTAATATTTTCTTTCTCAGCCAAAACGCATTCAGGAAAACCACCCAGCTCCAAATACTCTCTAAAGAGCTTTTTTATCTCATGAATTTTTGGAGAGTAGAATAAAAGCTTATCTTTTAGTTCTTTCTCATATCCCTTAGCTTTCAAGAATTCCCTGAAAGAGAAAGGATACATCTCCAGAGTTATTATTCTCCCTGTTAGCAGAGCTGAGAGTTCAGATTTTAGAATTTTCGAGGAAGAGCCTGAAACAAAAAACTTTACGTTATTTTTGTCATAGAAATTTCTCACAAACCTTTCCCATGAAGGAACATTTTGAACCTCATCCAGGAAAAAGAACATCTTTTCCTTCTTATCATAGTCAAAATTTTCTACAAATGCCTCGTAAATTATGTCTAAGCTTTTTTCGGTCAGCGGCATGAGGCGGCGATCTTCAAGATTAACATAAACTATGTTTCCTTTCTTTGCAATTTCTTTTATTAATTGAAACATGAAAAAAGTCTTCCCTGCTCTTCTAGCGCCTACTATGCCGAGACATTCCTTTAAGGGAATAAAATCTTTATAACCTACTTCCCTCTCAATCATTTCTGGCAGGTCGCTTTCAAACCATTCCTTTAAAACAACTAACGCATTTTCTCTTTCAGCCATGTTGTTCTATTTGCAGAACGAATTTAAATACTTTTTGTTTTGTAAATAAAACATAAATAGGATAAATACTGCTTGCACCAGCATGAAATATAATGTGCCTCTTGCTAAAGCGCCAGTATTAACTCTTTCTATTTTTGTAGCAGCCACTTCCACAGCAGCTTATAAACTATTTTTTTGCCTTTTGTTACTTCTTCTCCTTCAAAATCTCCAGTTATTATTAAGCCTTCTTTTATTTTGAATTCTTCCATGGCCTCTGCTATGCCGTTAATTTCTCTCTCTTTATTTTCTTCTGTTAGCTCAGAACAAACTTGTATGACCTCTTTAATTTTTTCACCTTTTTTGACCAAAAAATCACATTCGTACTTATTCTTCCAATAGTATACTTCTTTTCCTCTTCTTTTAAGTTCAATAAAAACCACATTTTCGTATAATCTGCCAATATCTTTAGAGACTTTAAAGGCAGTCGCGTTTATCAAACCTGTATCAATAACATAAACCTTTTTGGGATTTGCAAACTGCTCCTTCAGTTTGCCGTATTTTGGAACCAAAAAGACAGAGTTTATGTCTGTCATACAGGATATATATGTAAATAAAGTGTTTTTGCTTATTCTTTTCCCTTGAGATTTCAAAAGCTTATAATATTTATTTGTTGAAAAATACGAAGAGAAGTTGTTTATAAGATATAAAAGCATTTCCTTTACAATGCCAAAGTTTCTTATCTTGTATCTTTCTACCAAATCCTTGTAAAAAATTAGGTCAAAATACTCCTGTAGAATTTTAGTTTTAAGCGTCTGATCTTTATCTGCGATTTCTGGAAATCCACCAAACTCTATATACTCTTGAACCAATTTTTTTATTTTATAGCGGAGTGGTTTATATTCAAGGTGTCTCTCCAAAGTTACGCCTTTGGCTTTTAAAAATTCTTTGAAAGAGTAGGGAAAAATAAAGTATGTTAGCGTTCTACCTCTTAACTGGGTTGCTATCTCCTTGCTCAGCAGTTTTGAACTTGACCCAGTAATACAAAGTTCTACATTTTCTTGATCATAAACTCTTCTAACAAAAAACTGCCAGAAGGGGGCTGCCTGTATCTCATCGAAAAAAATGTAAAGCTTCTTGCCCTTATTCTCTGGATAAAGCTCGTAATAAGCTTCTAAAATCATATCAAGTTCTTCTTTTTTAATTGGTAAAAGTCTCTCATCCTCAAAGTTAAGATATATAATCTTATCTTTAAAATTTTTGGTCTTAAGTCGATTTATATTTTGGTAAATAAAAAATGTTTTTCCGGCTCTTCGAGAACCGATTATGCTGTTTATCTTGCCTACGAAGCGAATTTCTAGATCCCTCTCCACTAACTTTACGTCTCGCTCCTGAGCCAAAATTATAAGCTTCTTTATCGTCTCCTTATCCATGCTTTACATGCAGGGAAAGTTATTTATAAATCTTTCCCTCTTTATAAGGTAATTTGCACAAATATAAAATATAATGTACCTCTTGCCAAAGCGTCCATATTGGCGCCTTTCTATTTTTTCTGCGTCCTCATAAAATCGCTGATATCCCAGCATGTTTAGTTTCTTTGTTTAGGGCGATGAGGTCGATTTCAATAAACATTTAAAACCAGCCAATAAACTTTCTCAATCCATCGTCGATGCTTATTTTCGGCTTCCATCCAAGCTCTTTCTCTGCCTTGCTCACGTTCGCAAGCGTGTGCTCTGCATCACCTTTTACGTTTTGAGAATATATTATTTTTGACCTGCTCTTTGTAATTTCGATTATTTTTTTCGCCAGCTCATTTATGCTTATCCTTGTACCGCCTCCAACGTTATATGCCTCACAGTTTCCCTTTTCCATTGCTGTTAGAGTGGCACTGACAGCGTCATCAATATAAGTAAAATCTCTTGTTTTTGTGCCGTCTCCAAAGATTTCGATGGGTTCATTGCTCAGTGCTTTTTTTGCGAATATCGAAATCGCTAAGTCAGGGCGCATTCTCGGACCGTAGACTGTAAAGTAGCGCAGCGAAGTTACCCTCAGGCCGTACAGCTCGCAAAACGTCCTGCAGTAGTGTTCAGCAGCTAATTTTGAGGCTCCATAAGGGGAGACAGGATTCTTTGGATGCTCTTCGTCGAAGGGGAGATACTCTACTTTTCCATATACCGAGGAGGAAGAAGCATTGACAATTTTTTTTACGCTGGAATTTAGAACAGCTTCAAGGATATTCAGAGTTCCGGTTGTATTTACTTCGTGCACTTTTCTCGGGTCACTTACAGAAGCTCTTACTCCTGCCTGGGCTGCCTCGTGGATGATATAGTCTATGCTTTCTTCACCGAGAATTCGTTTTATTAATTCCACGTCCCTTATATCGCCCTCGATTAGCTTGAAGTTTTTATTTTTCGAGGCAGGTTTTATGTTACTATGTTTTATCGCTGGGTCGTAATATGCGTCGAAGTTATCTAGACAAATAACCTCCTTTCCCTCTGTTAGCAACCTATCCACAACATGCGAGCCTATAAATCCTGCGCCGCCTGTTACCAGAATTTTCATGCGAATACCTCTAAGGGAATTATTTAAATCCCAAGTCTTCTGGAGTGAGGGTATTGATTTCCTCTATCCTCTCAAAGTGCTCTGTATTTCTCGTTACCAAATCCGAAATCCCTAAAGAAAGAGATGTAGCTGCAATTAGGCAGTCATTCAGTTCTATTTCCTGTCCTTCTTTGACCAACTTGGAATAGATATTCCCGCCTTGCATCGCAATCTCTCTATTCAAATCGACTATAGAAACAAGAGATAATAATTCCAGAGTTTTTTCTAGGGCATCCGTCCTAGGAGAGAGATATGCTCCAACACTAAGCTCGGCTACGGTGATTGTAGAAGCAAACCCCTGATTTCCCTTCTGGAGGCTCTTGAAGAGGGACTTTGAAGAAGATACTGGTTTCAGTTTGAGGTTATCCACAAAAATTGAAGTATCGATAAAGAATCTCATCTCGCCCAGCTCAACCGCTTTGACTTGCGCAATTTTTCAACAAAATCTTTGCTGTCTACTTCATATCCCCAAGCTCCTGCTGTGGATTCTGCTACGTCTTTTAGAGATTTCTTTTTGAATTCTTGTACCATCTTCAAAATGAAATGAAGTTCTTCATCCAATTTGATTAGTTTTTCTTCCACTTTGGATAACGACATGGCGCTCACCGCCAATAATTTATTTTTTTGTATATATATCTTCCGCGGCATATAAGCCTATAAATCCTGCGCCGCCTGTTACCAGAATTTTCATTTTCTCACCCGTATTATTCTCCACATAGAATCGGCTTGATTTCCTTTGTCATCGTAGAGCAGTAAAAGAAGTCTGTAATTTCCGACCGGTGAGCCGGCCGGCAAGGAAATATTGATATTCTGAACAGAATTTTCAGTTACGTTGTAATGCTCTACGAATGCGCCTTTGCCAGTAGAATCGTGCAGCACAATTCCGAGCACTCCTTTGAAAGGCTTGGTTGATTCAACTCTTACGTCGAATTTTAAATCCTCTCCGATTCTGTAGCTTGGCTTGAAATTTTCTGGAATAAGGAAGGTATGCTCGTAAACTGCTTTATAAATCCTGACCTGTGAATTGGAGTAAATTAATTTATAGCTCTCGAAGCCCCTGCCGTCCAGAAACATTAGGGAGGTAAGAAGAGTATTCTGGAGCTTGGGCGGAATATAAACAATGAAATTTGTAGCAGGAAAATCTGGAATGCTCAATTCTCCCTGGGAAATGTAGACCTCGCCGGGATAGAACGGGATTGGAGCCTCTGAATATTCTCTTACAGCGAGCCTGCCTCTCTCTTTTTTATAAATTTTCTTTATGGCATAGATATTTCCACTCTCGTCCTTGTAGGTAAGTATTCCCTCACCAATTCCGGAATGAGGGGCAATATTATAGTATAAATCGGTGGTATTCAGAAACTCGCTTATATACGGTATTTTCGTCGCAATCTCAGTGGAAACAGCAACATATTTTACCCGATATTTTCTCAGGAAATCCAGAGTTTTTGATTCATTCGTTTCTAGGAAAAATCTGCTTATCTCTTTTATTCTTTCCATACTCTGCCCGTGGAGAGTATCAACCACGGTAGGAAAGCCTGCTACTCCCTGTACCCAGGAACCATGCGCCCACCAGGTCAAAACTGCTCCCTCATCCTCGTTTTTCAGGGAGGTTAGAGCGGTGCGCCACTCGTCATTCATATGTGGTTTTACGCTGCCCGCAAAAGCAATACCGTGAAACGTGATGATTAAGAGAACAATATATGGAACTGCCTTTAACGGCTTAATTTTTCCTATAAAAAAAATAAAAAAACCGCTTGCTATTGCCAGCGGGATTGAAGCTAGGAAAGAGTACCTCACGGCTATTTTTAGAACGAATAGACTTGCCAGAATCCAGACTATCATGAAAAGCGCTCCTTCTGATTTCTTCTCATAAAATTGTTTAAAAAGCAGCAGGAGACCCGGCACGAACAAAGCGAGGGCGATGTGGTAAGACTCCCATGCCATATCGATTGTAGTGGGCTCCAGCTCTGTTATCGTACGGAATAAAACGGTTGTAGCCTTTACTCCACCGTAGCCGGTGAGCAGGTTTTCCAAGAGCTGCGGAAAAAGTACAGGCACTGCTGCAAGAGAAATTGCAGCAGCAAAAAGCAGGATGTATGCCCTGCGTCTGGCATCTAAATGCCCTGTTTTGATTTTTAGAAATTCTAGACCCCCGGCTAACACAAGCGTTGCCGGATAGACGTACCTCACCAGGTCTCGGAGATAGCTCTCTGCGCCACGGGGCTGAAGTAAGAGTGAGTATTTAATTATCAAGATTCCCAGGCCTGCTGCCATCGCATAGCTCAGCAGGAGCTGCCTCGAGCTTTTTGCCTGATAAGCAAATAGAGAATAAAGTACAACGAATCCAGAAAGCACTATAAATCCGAATAGAAAACCGTTCCAAACCAAGCCCATGAAGCCGAAGCTTAAGCCTGCTAAAATTGAAAATTTAACGCTTTTCTTGATATCGCTGCCCAGTGACAATAAGAAGAAATAAAAGCCGAGAACCATAAAAAAAACTGAGAAGGTATCGCCCCTGTAAAAGCCTGCAAAAGTTCTGTAGGAAAATGCAGGTAAGACTGCCAGGATAGCTAAGGAATAGAAAGCTGTCCTTCTGTCGAAGATATGCTTCGCTAAAAAATAGGCAGGCACCAAGGTTAATGCGCCGGCTATAGGAGCCGCCAGCTTAAATGCCTCATGGAAAGAAAAACCGAAAAATTTTAGGATATTGTAGAAAAATACAGAAGCGTAATATAGAAGTGGAGCTTGCCCCATGCCTCCGCCTTCAGGATAATTCGACAAATACCACACGTATGGGAACTCGTTGTTCTCCAGGATATACTCCCCTATTTTATAGTAAACAAATTCGTCAGTGCCCAGGAGATAATACTTGTACGTTGCAATCCTCAAGGCAAAGGCTGCTGAAACAACTGCCGCAAGAACAGCTAGCTCTTTGAATTTATTCATGAGTGTAAAAATTCTTTGTACTCCTTCTTATTATCTTAGCTTTCTTAAACTCCTTACGAGGATACGGAGTAGTAGAAGCAAAACCTTTAGCTGCGATGTATATCTCTGCGCTCCCGCTGCGGGACGCCTTTGGCTTCGTCGCCTTTACATAGCCAAACTTTTTTTTAACCTCGTTTAGAAATTCGCTGGTATGTTCGCCTTGAAAGATTTTAATCAGAAAATTCCCGCCCGGCTTGAGTATTCCATCAGCTATCGTCAGAACGCTCCTGCAGAGCTCAACTGACCTGAAATGGTCTATATCCCATACGCCAGAAATGTCCGGCGAGGCGTCCGAGATAATCACGTCGCAACCCGGCAGAATTTCTTTGATATTTTCAATCGTTTCTTTTTGAGTAAAGTCCCCCTGAATACTTTTAACGTTTTCAAATCCAAAATCCTGAATTTTAGCTAAATCTACGCCCAGAACGAAACCCCTGCTGCCGGCGATTTCTCTCGCAACCTGCATCCAGCCGCCCGGAGCAGCGCCCAGGTCGAGAATTTTGTCCCCTCTTTTAATCAGGCTGAACCTCTCGTTTAACTGCCTGAGCTTAAAAGAAGCCCTCGAGCGGTACTCCTCTTCCTTCGCTTTTTTGTAATAGTAATCCCTCTTTTTTTCCCTGAGCCAGCGCTTGGACATGATTAAACTTTATACTTGTGAAACTATAAACTTTATCGTATGCCAGATGTATTAATTGCGCTTGAAATAATAGCTCTGCTTGCACTCCTTTTCATGTCCGCATTCTTCTCCCTTTCAGAGACTGCGCTGATATCCTCGAACAAACTTCGCATAAGAAAGCTCGGCGAGGAGGGCATGGAGAGCGCACTGGTGGTGCAGAGGTTGATGGAGCATCCTAACAGACTGCTGGCTACCATCTTGGTGGGTAACAATATAGTAAACGTGAGCGCAGCGGCAATTGCAACGTCGCTTGCAATAAATTTCTTCGGAAGCAAGGGCGTTGGGATAGCTATAGGAGTATTCACTTTTCTGATACTGGTTTTCGGTGAGATAACTCCAAAATCTCTCGCATTTCAAAAGGCGGAGAGAATTTCCCTGCTGGTTGCGAAGCCGCTGGATTTCTTGGTTAATATTCTCTACCCGCTGGTCAGAGCTCTTACTTTTATAACAAAAATAATCCTCAAGCCGTTTGGAGGAGAAGTGAAAAAGTTGAGCCCATATGTTACCGAGGAAGAAATAAAGATGCTTGTCGAGGTCGGCGAGAGGGAAGGAACCATCGAGAAGAGGGAGAGGGAGATGATACACAGCATTTTCGAATTCACAGACAAAGTTGCAAGGGAAGCGATGATGCCGAGAGTTGATATGGACTGCGTGGATGTCAATCTCGATTTGAATAAAGCACTGAATATTGTACTCAGAACAAAGCACCGCAGGATACCTGTGTACGAGGGCAGCATCGATAATATAATCGGAATCGTCAACGCCCATGATTTACTGCACTATCTCAAAGAGCAGAAAGGCGCTGCCCTCAGAGACATTATAAGACCCACATACTATGTGCCAGAAACCAAAAAGCTGGGCGAGCTCTTTAAAGAAATGCAGGAAAAAAGGACGCAGATAGTAATAGTTGTGGATGAATACGGGGGCACGGCAGGCTTGATAACTCTAGAGGATCTGCTCGAGGAGATAGTCGGAGAAATACTGAATGAGTATGATGCCGAGGAACCGCCTATAGAGATAATCAACGAGCACAGAGTGCTCGTGGACTCAAAAACAAGTATAAAAGAATTGAATGAAGTAGCTGGCTTAGACCTGCCAGAAGAAGAATTTGAGACGCTCGGGGGCTTGATATTCAACAAGCTCGGCAGAATCCCCTTGGTAGGGGAAAAGATAAGGGTTAAAAATATAACGATAGCTGTGGAAAAAATGAGGGGCAGGAGAATATCCAAGTTAAAAATTACGAAGCCCCGCAAAAGCTAAGCTCTTGGAATCCCTCCCTCGCTTATTATTATAACGTCCTTGACAGCTTTTACAGCTGTAAAAGGTATTAATATCTCTCCTCTCTCGTTCAGCCTAAAGAACCTGGCCTCTACGTCCTTGTCTGGCTTCACTATCAGCATTATTATTTTTCCGGCCAGAGTTTCTATTGACAGGTCGCTCAGCCTGCCGATAACAGTGCCCCTGTCGCTTACCACATTCCTCCCTAAAAGGCTTTTCCCAACCATTTTTGCCATGCCATGCCTCCTTATCTATCGGTATGTTTTACCATCTAGTACTTAAATTTTATTAATCTGCCAATTCCCTTTTTACTCTCTTTATATCTCCTGCTTTTGGGCTTAAAAATATATCTGTGGCTAGTGTGAAAAGGAAGTATAACAGTAAGAGTATTTTTGCCCACTGCAGTATGCTCGCAACCAGCCCGAGGACCAGGCACGTCAGGGTGGCCGATATGGTTGCAATCGGGCCTGCGAGGTGCATTGCAGCTCTTTTTCTCGGATGCGCTTTTAGATATGAAGCATAATCTATCTTCAGGGTCGGCTCTATTTTTGCAGGACCGTTTAGGAAGTAGTACAAGAAATTTATTCCACAAAACCTGCCAACTGCGTAGTGAGCGAGCGGATGAACACTCATTGACAAGATTACCGAAGCAAGCACAAGACTTGAACTTCTTGTGAGCTCGCTTGGATGCGCGAAGCCGCGCCAAATCAGCGCGATTCCGAGGAGCATGGCAGAGATTTCAGCAGCATGCCCGAGCCAGATGTTTATCCTCAATCGAACTTTCTTTTCAGAAGCTTTCCTTTCTATCCTTCCAGCCTGCCCCGCAAACTTTGCAGATAGCTGCGGGTCTTTTTTTATCTTCGCCACGAGCTTCCAGAATCCAAGCTTCCTTAAGTTGTAATCGTGTTCTACTTCCTTCTCTATTCTTTCTAGCTCCTCATCTATTTCAGACATTTTGCATCTCTAAAATTTGTCTGAGTTTATCTAAAACTTCTCTCGGACTTTTTCCAAGAATTCTTATCATGGGCTCTTTTCCAACGCTGCCCAAATCGTATATAATGTCAGGCACTCCTTCCGTAAGGAAGATGGCATTTGCGTTAGCAAGAGCGCCAGACTTGCGCACTAGCTTCGCTATTCTCGCCAGCTTCCTATCGGAATTGCCGAGCTTTTTTATAGCCTGCGTCGTTCCCCACTCCATCGTCGAGACTCCTCTCGGCTCTTCCTTTCTGGAAAAAGAAGAAATCTTAAAGTGTTTGCAGGCTGCGAGGATTTCCTTAGAGTAGCGAATATTCGTAGCTGACCTTGCATTGCCGTCGAATTTCATGGCAGCGAGCACGATGCCTGCAACGTGCTTCGAGGCTCCGAATTCCGCCTCTCCTATCGCTTTTACTTGCTCCTTTATCCTTATTATTCTCCCAGAAATGCCGGCAACATCGCTCAAGTTCCTTGCGCCGGCAAGTGCATAAGCTATATTAGTGCCTACTTGAGGAATTAGTCTGTAGAATCCGTCGAGTTCTTTCATCTCATTAACCGCTTCCCTCAGCTCAGAAATAACTCGAAACTTCTCGGAGTTTCTGAGCATTTCACCAGTCGGATTTATCACTCTTGCACCTTTTCCAGGAGCATATGCATTTTTTATTGCACTCGTTATAAACAGCTTTGCATTCCTCGTTGCATCGAGCAAATTTTTTCCCTTTGCGAGTTCGGCAGTAATCGCAGAAGCGAACACACAGCCTGAACCGTGCGCAGCATAGCCCAGCTTCTCTGCCTTAAATTCATAAAATTTTTTGTTATAGTAGAGAACGTCTGCAGAATTCAAATGCCCTCCCTTAACTAAAACATCGCACCCGAACCTGGAGATTTTTTTGCCAGCTTTCTTCATGTCTTCTATTCTTCGAATTTTCATTCCGCTGAGCACTTCTGCTTCGAATAAATTTGGAGTAGCGATTGCTGCTTTCGGGAATAGATTCTCTGTCAAAGCTTCGACAGCATCTTCTTTCAGCAGCCTTCCTCCAGACGCAGCAATCATCACAGGGTCAACGACGAGGGGATAATTTCCAGCTTCCTTAGCAACTGTTTTGATTATTTCCCTGCTGCTGAGCATTCCGGTCTTTGCCGCCATTACTTTAAAATCCTCATGAATTGCCTTGAACTGGGCAGATATGAAATCCAGAGGAACCTCAAAAACCTCTCTCACAGCTCTCGTGTTCTGGGCAGTTAGAGAAGTAATTACGCAAACTCCGTGCACACTTAAAGCCGCAAAAGTCTTCAAATCAGCCTGTATTCCAGCACCCCCGCCAGAATCAGAACCTGCGATTGTTAGCGCTGTCATAGGATATAATATATAATCTTAATATATAAAAAGCGATAGGAAGATACAAAATGAAAACGCAGGAACTCGTCAACTGGTTCAGGAACAAAGGAAGCGTTGTCGTAGCGCTCTCGGGAGGAGTTGATAGTTCTGTTGTGGCGAAGGCAGCGTTTATAGCTCTCGGTGAAAAAGCAATTGCTGCGACAGCAAAATCTGCTACGCTTGCTTCGAGCGAGTTAAAAGCTGCAAAAAAAATTGCGAGAGAAATTGGAATAACCCATGAGATATTTGTTGAGGACGAATTCAAGAATCCAAAGTTTGCTGAAAATTCTCCTGAGCGCTGCTACCACTGCAGGAAGGGATTAACCGCAGGTCTCAAACAAGCTGCCAAAAAATACGGCGCAAAACATATAGTCGACGGCGCAAATGCGGACGATGCATCGCAGCACCGCCCGGGGCTGAAAGCCATGGAGGAGAACGGCGTAAGAAGTCCGCTCATGGAGCTGGGAATTGGAAAGGAAGAGGTTCGCAGGATAGCGAAGCACTTCGACTTGAGTGTGAGCGACAAACCCTCGATGGCCTGCCTTGCCAGCAGGATTCCCTACGGCGAGAGAATAACTAAGGAAAAGCTCAGAAAAATTGAGGAAGCCGAAGATTTCATAAGAAAGCTCGGCTTCGAGCAGGTAAGGGTAAGGCACCACCGCAGCGTTGCAAGGATTGAGATTTCTGAAAAAGATATTTCAAAAGTGCTCAAATTCCGGAAGAAAATTTTGAAAAAATTGAAAAATAATTTTACATACGTTGCTCTCGACTTGGAAGGCTATCGCAGCGGCAGCATGGACGAAGTGTTATAGAGGTGAGACTATTTTAAATTTTATATATACATTAAGGAAATTAAAAGCGGAGAAAAGATGAAATGATATACGATTACTATGGAACTCGATTAAAGTACCCCGCCGGAGTTCCGCCAAACTTGCCCTGCATGCAATAAATTTAGGATACCCAACTATTTTGGTAAGAGGAGATTTAACTACTCTTCAAACATTACTTTTGCAGGATATACCTCCAATTGTTTGCCAGCAATTGAGTGAAAACAATCCGTTAGGGCATTTCCGAGTGATATTAGGAATAAATAGATTCTAATACTCTGGCTGTACTCACCATAGAGAAATAAGCGTGAAAAAATGAAAACCTATTGTGGGGTTTGTGGTAAAGAAACTGAGCAAGAAGAGGTAAAGGACGAGATTGCCCCTGGCGTATACGTTCGCTCAACCAAGTGTACAGTATGCAGCGAAGAGTGGACCACTCACGAAGAGCTAGAACGAGCTAAGAACGAACTCAGGAAGCTCGGAAAGATTGGCGAAGCTCTGGTATTGCGCATCCCAAAGGATATACAAAGACGAGGTCCGCATCAAAGTCAAAGTTTCCTAGATTATCTAATTCTGCGCATCACCGCTTCGTGCAGCCCAGGCTTTCTTCCCTGGTAAAAGGCTTCTTCACGAACTGCATAAATATACTTGCAAATATAAGGAATTCCGATGGTTAGCGAGAAAAAGATGGAGAGACTCGAAAGAATCATAAGCAGGCTGAGGAGAAAGACTGCTCCGAAGCGCTACGGCGGCGAGCCTTTCAAAATTCTGATTTCGACAATTTTATCACAGCGCACGAAAGATGAGAACACTATAAAGGCTACCAGTAATCTTTTCTCAGCATATACGACACCAGACGAAATCGCCGATGCTAAGATAGGGAAAATTCAAAAACTGATAAAGCCTTCTGGCTTTTACAAGATAAAGGCAAAGAGAATAAAGGAAGTTTCGAGGATAATCACTGAAAAATATAGCGGCAGAGTTCCAGACGACCTGGACGAGCTTCTTCAGCTGCCGGGCGTGGGGAGAAAGACTGCGAACTGCGTTCTGGTTTACGGCTTCGGGAAGAATGCGATTCCGGTCGATACGCACGTGCACAGAATCTCAAACCGCCTTGCCTTGGTAAAGACAAGAACGCCTGAGCAAACAGAGGAAGCTCTGAGAAAAACGATTCCTGAAAAATTCTGGCTGGACATCAACGAGCTATTCGTAAAATTCGGGCAGAATATCTGCAAGCCGATAAACCCTAAATGTGGGGAATGCTTTCTGGTGGAAGATTGCAAATTCAAATTAAAGCAGAAATTTCCCTCGCCAGTACATCTGTAAATTCATCAACTTTATTTAATAGTATTCTCGCACCTGCGGCAGAGGGATGCCCTCCTCCTGAGCCCCCCAACCTTGGTGCGATATTTCTGAGAGCATTGTCTAAATCCATTGGAAAATCTCCTCGCTTTCTCACGCTTATGTCCACGAAGCCGTTCCTGAGCTTTATTCCCATGCCAACTTTTTTGCCAGTAACTCCGATTGCAAACTTCGCAGCTTTGCCAGCCGAGACTCCTTCCCCGACTTCATCAACTATTGCAATCTCGCCGACTGTGCGAACGTTTTCTCTCACATATTCATAGAGCATCCACTCTTTTTTCGCAGACCTTATCGCATTCCTTACGACTCTATTGATAGAGCTCGGTGCCGCGCCGCTTGACAGCTCCTTCACCAATTCTCGTTTGAATTTGTAATCTCCCTTAGCCTCTCCGAGGCTCTGCGAGAGTAATCCAGCCTCTAAATAAATCGTCCTTTTGTCATAGAGGTAAAGCTCCTCTCTAACAAACTCTGTCTCGTCGCAGTAATCGCTTATCGCTCCATAGAGCGCTACCCTATTCAGGGGCATTGCATACTTCTGGAAGTGGCGGAAGATTAGCTCTGACGCAGACTTCGTCACATCTCTAACAATGCGCGTGCAGGGCAGGTCGCTTGAAATAGTCCTCAGGGGCAGGGGATGGTGGTCGATGTAGATTATCTCGCCAGATTTCTTAATCCTGGAAAACTCTTTAAATATCTCCTCCTTGTCTTTCTCAGAAATAGCAACATCGCAGGTTATGACCAAATCCTCTCCAACATCTTTCAAATCTTTCAGCAGACCTGCTGGATGCGTGAACCAGACCTCTGCTTCGGGATACCTCGCAAGTGCAAGCGCTCCGGAGCAAATTCCGTCAGTATCGCCGTGGGTGAGAATTTTTACCTTCATATGTTTGCTGCTATCAAAGTTTCAGTTCTCGCCACACCCTCAACTTTGCAAATCTTCCTAACAACCATTGCAGCGGCATTGTCTAAATCCTTGACGTCCGCCATCGCAATGATGTCGTATCTTCCGAAGACCGCATAAGCTCTCGTAACGCCTTCGATTTTCCTGACAGCCTCGAGCACGCTTTTCACTTTCCCTGGAGCAGCATTTATCAAAATTCCTGCAACTACCATACAATCACCTCATTATATCGTTCATTCGACAGGTATAAAGTTTTACCCCAAAATATTGGCTACATATGAAAGGCTGTTGAACGCAAATTAAATTTTTAATGTTAAATTATGATATTTAAGAAAAAGGTGCATCTATGGAAGTGGGTAAAATAGCGTATTTGATGGATGTAGGCAGAGATTCAGTAGTTTTTAAAAGGGAATCTGCAAGTGACCGAAGGGAGCTGAGCTACAAGAAAAGCAAGTGCGTCGGCTGCTGGCTTTGCTGTGAAGCATGCCCTGTAGAGGCTATAGATAAAAACCCGGTCGGAATAGTCGAGGGCAAGGCAGTCGACCACCCTGCGATTGTTATTGACTCTGAGAAGTGCGTTCTCTGCGGAATATGCGCAGAAGTCTGCCTTTTCGATTCTCTGGATTTGAAAATAAACGGGAAGCCGATTAGAAGTCTCGAAGGTTATCCTCGCCTCGAGAAGCTATACAAAATCGATGGAAATAAATGCAAGCCGAAGGATGAAAAGGTATGTAGGGACTGCGAGGAGGTCTGCCCGAGAGATGCGCTGAAGTGCAGGATAGAATTCGACGGAAGCAGGACAAAAAATATCGTGGAGAGAAACGAAAGTTTCTGCATCTTATGCACCACCTGCAAACTTGCCTGCCCGGAAGATGCGATAAGCGCAGAAAAAGTCTTCGGGGGCGAAATTAAAGTTGATTTGGAGAAATGTCAGGGCTGCGGTGTTTGCGTGGAAGTATGCCCCTCGAGGGCGCTTAGCATGCCGAAGCCGAAGTTTGGAGAAAGAGTCGAAAAGCTCGTGATAAACGATGCTTGCATTTACTGCGGTGCATGCGTTAACGCCTGTCCAACGGATGCGCTCGATGTTAAGAGAAAGGGTATAAAATATAGTAGAGATATACAGAAATCATGGAGCGGTAAAAGAGCAAAAATATTTGAGAAGTTGCTTTCAGGAGGCTAGCATGTTTAAACTTGAGGTAAAGGAAGACATCTGCACAGGATGCGGAAACTGCGTAGTTGCATGCCCGATAAATGCTCTCAAAGCAGCTGAAGTATCGGGCGGCAAAGGAGGCGGTAAGGAGCTGAAAATCGAAGACGGAATATCCCACGTAATCTCTGACGCCTGCAATGGATGCGGTGTCTGCATTAAGTCGTGCGCTCAAAAAGCGATACTGCTCCATGCTCCAGAGCACTCTCCAGCATCAAGGGAGCTGATGATAAGCGAGATAAACAAGAAAGGAGAAGAGGCAGCTGTGGTGGAAGATGCTGTGGAAGAGGTAATGTTCGAAATCGACCCGAAGCGCAGGGCATTTCTGGAAAGCGTTTTAAGCTCGATGAAGAATATAAGAGTAAGGTATCTGATAGAGACTGGAAAGGCAGAGGATGCGAGAAAAACAATACTGGAAAAATTAAAATGATTTCGCCAATTGAAATTCACAAGCACCTGCCGAATGAGAACTGCGGCGAGTGCGGTACAGCTACCTGCATGGGTTTTGCTGTAAGGCTGCTGAACAGAAAGGCGAATCTGAGCGACTGTCCGTACCTGAAGCAGGCTAAGTATATTCAGGCAGGCATTATACTGAAAGAAATGCTCGCACCAATCCTGGAAGCCGAGGCAACCAAACTGGTAATCCGTGAGAATCTGTGCAACGGCTGCGGAAACTGCGTAATCGTCTGCCCGCCGAACGTTTCGAGAAGTATTGAAGCGACTGGGGGAAAAGGACCCAGCACAAACGACGTGGTACTGAAGATGAGAAATGGCGTTGTGGTCGAGATGAATCTCAGCTTTTGCAGGAGGTTCGAGGAAGCTTCTGGAGAAGTAAAAGCCGAGCCGTGCAGGCTGTGCATCGACGCCTGTCCGTTCAAGGCGATTGAATTCCTGTAATATCTGGTCTCGACACGACAAGAAGTAAAGGGTCTCGGCAGAGGAGTAAGGAGCAACAGCGAAGCTGGCTTGCCGAAGGCAATTGCGACGAAACGACGAATGCTCTTCCGTGAGGAAGATGGTATATATGCCAGCTTCCTATCGGAATTGAGAGGTGGATTGAAAATGAGTTTGGAAGAAAAAGTAATCGAAAAACTGAAGGGAATAATAGACCCGCACACTGCGGTGAGCGTCTATGACATGGGTTTGATTTCTGCGCTGAAGGTAGTGGACAACAATGTAAGCTTAACCTTTACCCCTTCTTCGCCTTTCTGTCCCCTCGGAATTCAGCTTGCGATGGCGATAAAGAAAGGGCTGAAGGACATAGAGGAAATTAAAGAAGTTAAGATAAACGTAAAAGGTCACGTCCAGGAAAAAGAGCTGAACCGGATGCTGGAGAAGCAAGAGTGAGAATATGATATACATGGATCACGCCGCAACCACGCCAGTTGACGAGAGAGTTGTAGAGGCAATGCTGCCCTATTTCACAGAGAAGTACGGAAATCCCTCCTCGCTGTACAGTTTGGCGCAAGAAGCAAGAAAAGTAATGGAAGACGCCAGGGCGAAGATCGCAGGTTTAATTAATGCAAAGCCAGAGGAAATAATATTCACCTCCGGCGGCACAGAAAGCGATAACCTCGCATTAAAAGGTGTTGCATTTGCAAGCAAAAAGAAGCACATAATTACTTCCGCAATCGAGCACCACGCAGTGCTAAAAACCTGCGAATGGCTCGAGAAACACGGCCTCAAAGTTACATATTTGCCAGTTGATAAGTACGGGTTGGTTGATTTGGAAAACTTGAAAAAAACTATTACAAAAGATACCGCCCTCATCTCTATAATGCATGCAAACAACGAGATAGGCACGATAGAGCCGGTCGAAGAGATTGGTAAAATTGCAGAAGAGCACGGAATTTATTTCCATACCGATGCTGTGCAGAGCGTGGGCAAAATTCCCGTAGACGTGGAAAAAATGAATATAGATTTGCTTTCCATTTCCTCGCACAAGATTTATGGACCTAAAGGAGTAGGAGCGCTTTACATAAGGAGAGGAACGAGGATAGAAGCTCTACAGCACGGCGGAGGACATGAGAGAAGGCTGCGCTCCGGTACAGAGAACGTTTCAGGAATCATTGGCTTTGGAAGAGCTGCAGAAATTGCTGGGCAGGAAATGCGAGGCGAGGCTGAGAGGCTGAGCAGGCTGAGGGACAGGCTGATCGAAGGAGCGCTTAAAATCGAAAATTCCTGGCTCAACGGGCACCCGACGAAAAGATTGCCGAACAATGCGCATTTCTGCTTCAAATTCATTGAGGGTGAGTCGCTGATACTGGAGCTGGACTTCAATGGAATTGCAGCAGGCACAGGAAGCGCCTGCTCTTCCAGAAGCCTTGAGCCCAGCCATGTTTTGACTGCAATTGGTCTGAGACCGGAAGAGACCCACGGCTCTCTGAGGCTGACTCTGGGCAGGAGCAATACTGATAGGGATGTGGAGCAAGTGCTCGCAGTTCTTCCGAAAATCGTAGAGAGGCTGAGAGCAATCTCGCCCTTCAAAACAGATTTCAGGGAATATGAGAGTGCGTTGCTCAAGGAGCACGAGAAGGAATAACCATGGGTCAAGACACGATTCTCAATTCCGACAGGAAGCTGGTATGCACGCCATCTTCCTTGCGGAAGAGCACTTCACAGCCAAGCTTTTCATATGAGACTAACCGAATGCCTGCTCGTGCCGACACCCTGACAAGCGTGCCGAGACCCATTGTCGCACTTGCGACAGCAAGTGGTATAGCGGGTCAAGACGCGAGGAGCCATTCGATTAGGCTTGTGAGAAAAGCTTGGCGACGAGTGGATTGAGGTGGATTGAAATGTACAGCGATAAATTGATAGAGCATTTCAGAAACCCGAGGAATATGGGAAGGATGGAAAATCCAGACGGCATTGGCAAGGCAGGAAATCCGGTCTGCGGCGACGTTATGTACCTGTATATAAAAGTGAAGGACAACAAAATCGACGATATAAAATTCGAGACCTTCGGCTGTGCAGCAGCGATAGGTACGAGCAGCATGATTACCGAGATGGCGAGGGGAAAAACTCTTGAGGAAGCAATTAAGATTTCAAAACATGACGTGGAGGGTGAGCTGGGCGGGTTACCTCCGATAAAGAGGCACTGCTCAAATCTAGCCGCAGATACTCTGAGAAAGGCTATTGAAGATTACCTTTCGAAGAAAAAGTGAATGAAATAAAGATGTGTTTAGCTGTATTTTTTAATTAAATCCTCGAAGGCATCCACGACATATTTCAGCTCATTCCGGGATAGCCCATAGGTACTGAGTTTGAAGTGCTTGGTCAAACCTGGCTTTATGCCGTGAATCTTTTTTTTCTTGAACTCCCTGTAGAGGAAATAGCGCCCATCTTTTTGCTTTTGAGATATTTCGAATAGATTTAGTGCTTCGAAAAACATGAGGTCATGGTTATGTGGCTTGTCGCCCAACTGTTGAATTCCCATGCTTTCGAGTTTTGAGGAGAACCACCTCGCCTTTTCTACCTCTTCTCCCCAGCTTTCTGTGCGCTTCACCACGCTTGGAAATGATGCGATCATTGTCATCACACTCGCTCCTCTGGCAGTGCAGCCGAGGGCTTCAATTTCTTTTACCTTATAAAGCCTTGATTTCTCAAACAACTTTTCCTCAATGCCTTTTTTTACGCCCAGCACACCAATCGGTCCGCAAGAAGCCATGGATTTATGTCCGCTGCCCACGATGAAGTCTGCCTCGAAATCCTTGGCTTTAATCGGCATTCTCCCAACTGCATATGCGCCGTTTAAAATCAATGGCACGCCATATTCGTGGCAGAGCTTTGAAACTTTTTTTGCTTCGACGAGATTGCCATAGTTTCCATCCGGATATGTAAGTATTGCAAGCGTCGGTAGCCTGCCGCTCTCTTTTTTTACTTCCTCTATCGCCTTTGCATAGTCTTCTGGATTTATCTTGAAAAGGGGCGCCTCTGAATTTGGCACTATCTTAATTTTGAGTCTAGCCCTCTCTGCAGCTACAAAGGAGGTATAGTGGGCATTTTTATCGACGACTATCCAATCCCCTTCTCTCGCCATCGCATGCATTATTGCAAATTTCCCCTCTCTTGCACCAAGCGTCACCCTTGCAATATCTGTGCCGAGAAATTTTGGAAGAGTTTCGTGCACAAAGTCGTATATGGGGGGAGTTTTTATTCCATCCAGCGTGCCGGCAGTACAGAAATCGCACACGGAGTAGCCGTCGCCCCACTCAATCAGCGCCTTTTTTGCTTCCTCTGTTAAAATGCCTCCTCTTTGAAGCGGGTCTATGTTGATGAAACCTTTCGTTGTCCTTTCTATGAATCCGTATTTTTGGATTTCATTCTTCATTTTAACCGTCATCTGAGATATTTTGAATGCGTTCCGTTTTTGCCGCAAGTTTTGCAATCTGGGTTGCGCTTGATAGCAATCTCCTCAAATTTCATTTGCTCGCCATCATATATCAAGAGGCGATTGAGCAGCGGCTTACCTATACCAAGCAATATTTTCAGCGCCTCTGTTACCTCGAGAAGTGCAACTACGCCAGCGGTTGCGCCCAATATTGGGAATACCTCGGGCGGCGGTGCAGCGGCGAAGATGCATCTTAAACACGGAGTTTTACCCGGTACGATAGCGGTTATTCGACCCTCTAGGCCGTAGACTGCTGCATGAATGAGCGGTATGCGATGCACGATTGCCGCCCCGTTGAGCAAATATCGAGTTGGGAAATTGTCCGTTGCGTCGATGATTAAGTCGCTATCTCTGGTTAATTCCAATACGTTGCTCTCATCTATTGTCTCTTTAAAAACCTCTACATTTATATGGGGATTTATCTGTATGAGTTTTTCACTGGCGCTCTCGACCTTTGCCTGGCCAATGTTTTTATCCCAGTGCAATATCTGGCGGTTTAGATTGCTCAGTTCCACTACATCTCTATCCACGATTTTTATATTACCAATCCCGGCTACTGCTGAGTATATTGCAGCGGGAGATCCAAGCCCGCCCGCACCTGCTATGAAGACCTTTGAATTCTTCAATTTTTTCTGTCCGCTTTCGCCAAGGCCCGGGATTAGCGTCTGGCGGTGATACCTTTTTTTATCGTAGTCTGCTAATTCGCTCATTGCTGCGCCTTCAAGATTTCTTCGGTGCTGAGTCCTTCTTTTTTGAGCCTCAGAAAATCTTTGATTTCTCTGACGAAACTGTTTCCAAGCTCCTCGATGTTTGCCTCGAACTTATCTCCAATTTTAGAGCCTTTTCCAAAGCCCGGGCATTCCTTGAATACCTTCACTTTGAGCACGATTTCATCTGCATAGATTATTCCGTCGAACTTGAAAGGATACATCCGGCAGAAAATCGGCTTTACTCCCTTTTTGTGCAGCCTGCAGGAATAATCTTCGTTTAGAAAGATGCATCTGCTGCCGGTGCTCTTGAGTCTGAACAAGCCCTTGTCGTCCCTTAGCTCTGCAAATTCTTTCGGCTTAAGTTTGGCTGCCTGGGAAATTCTCTTGATATCTGCTGCGGTTACCTCTCTTCCTCCTGTGCAGCAGGAAGCCCCGCACTCCCTGAATACGCATTTCCATCTCGCCTCTGGCTCGCTGTAAATAAGCACCATGCTATCCTCCGGATACTGCCGGTAAAATTGAGATAACGTCGCTCTTTCCAATCTTCGTTGCGAGCCCTTTTCCCATCCTTACGTCCTCGTTGTTGACGTAAATGTTTACGAATCTCTTTATCTCTCCATTCTCCAGAATTCTGTCCGCAAATCCAGGGCTCTTCGCATTTATGTTATCAATAACTTCCTGCAGCGTTGTTCCTTCTGCAGTTATCTCTGGTTTGCCCTCGCTGAACTTTCTCAAAGGCGTTGCCAATCTCACTACCGCCATCATCCTACCTCCCTAACTAATATTTTCTGCTTTACAGCCAATGCCTGCTCGAACTCCTTCAGATCTGGCTTAATTTTTATCGGTGTTGCAACGTGACCGAGAAGCACTTCCTGTGTTTTTAATCCGTTGCCAGTTATATATATTACAGTTTTCTCATCTTTATCTATTTCGCCGCTTTCCACAAGTTTCTTGAGAGTTCCTACTACTACTCCGCCCGCAGTCTCTGTGAAAATCCCCTCGGTCTTTGCGAGCAGCTTTATTCCTTGGATTATCTCCCAGTCAGATACGCTGCCTGCTGTTCCTTTCGATTCTTTTAAAACTCTAAGTGCATAATAACCGTCTGCGGGGTTGCCAATTGCGAGGCTTTTTTCTATTGTCTTTGGCTTGACGGGTTTTATCTCGCTCCCTGAACGAAAAGCTGTAACGATTGGAGAGCAGCCTGTAGCTTGTGAAGCAGTGATTCTTGTGTTTACCTCGTCCACAAAACCCAGCTCCAGGAACTCGTTGTAGCCCTTCCAGATTTTTGTTAAGAGCGAGCCCGAGCCTGCAGGTACAATCGCCCTATCCGGCGCTTCCCAGCCGAGCTGCTCTATCACTTCATAGCCCAGCGTCTTTGAGCCTTCCGAGTAGTAAGGTCGCAGGTTTATGTTTACGAATGCCCAGTTGTAGTAGCCAGCTATCTCTGTGCAAAGTCGATTGACATCGTCATAGTTTCCTTCCACGCTTATCAAATTCGGCTCGTATGCAAGCGTCTGGGTTATCTTGGCAACGTTTAAATCAGCAGGCACGAATATGTAGCAGTTTAGATTTCCTTTCGCTGCATGCGCTGCGACGCTGCTTGCGAGATTGCCAGTCGAGGAGCAGGCTAGGGTATCAAAGCCAAACTCTAAAGCCTGCGAGACAGAAACAGCTACAACCCTGTCCTTGAACGAGAAAGTTGGATTTACAGAGTCGTTCTTGACGTAAAGCTCTTTTAGCCCGAGCTTTTCTGCTAAATTGTCTGCCTTGTGCAGCGGCGTAAAACCTGCGTTCAAGTCTACTATTTTTTTCCCTGCCGGTAAAAGGTCTTTATAACGCCAAATTGACTTTGGTCCTTTTTCTATTTTTTCCCTGCTGACCTCTTCTTTTATCTTCTCGAAGTCGTACTCTACCTCCAATGGCCCAAAGCACTCATCGCATATGCTTATCGGCTTTATTGGATATTTCTCACCGCAATTTCTGCATTTAAGTGCAACAACGTAACTCATATCTACTACCTTCTGCAATACCGTTAGGTAGGCGCAAGGCAATTCGGTCTTGCTTACGCAAGGAATATTATTCTTAATATATATATTTTTTGGTTAACTTTATTACCTTTAGTAATAAAAATTAAATATGCACAAACAATAATATAAACGTTAATTTTCTATTTTTCAATTAGGTGCAAAATGGCCATGCGACAGCAGCCCTTTTGCCTTGCAAAAGCGCTGGCGGAAAAATTCTGAGGTTTGCACTCGTTCAGAATGAGCGAATGCCAGGGTAGTCTAGTGGTCAGGCGGCGGACTGCAGATCCGCTTTACGCAGGTTCAAATCCTGCCCCTGGCTCTATAACCCTTTTCTTAGAAAGAAAAGGTCTATCACCCCAAAAGAAATTTTTACGTCAACACTTTTACGAAGTAAAAGGGTTGCGCCAGCTTCAAATCCTGCCCCTGGCTCTATAGCCCTTTTTGGAAAAAGTGCTATCACACTACTTCTTAAAAAGAAGTAGCAAGAAACGGTTCTCAAAGGCAAAGCCTTTGAACCAAAAACCCGAAAGCAATGTCATAGGTTTTCCGTCAACGCTACATTCTCTCCAGAGGTTTAATTCCCAGAAGATTCAGGGCATTCCGCAGGGTAATTTTTGCTGCCTCGACCAGGTTGAGCCTGAATTCTTTTTTCCCTGATTTAAGTACCGGCTCGAACATGTAGAAGCGGTGAAAGGCGTTTGCCAGCTCCAAGGCGTAGCCTGCCAACGGCGAGGCTTTTCTGGTACTTGCGCACTCCTCCACCACCACCGGAAATTTTGAAATAATTTTGAGAAGTGATTTTTCATTTTCCCCGAGAGCAGGTACTCTGCCGATATCTCCAACTTCTGCTTTTTCCAGAATTCTGCACGCTCTTGCATATGCGTACTGAATGAAAGGCGAGCCCTGTCTCTCGAAGTCCAGCGCTTCCTCCCATTTGAATACCATTGATTTTTCAGGAGAAACTTTGATGATGTTGTATCTCACAGCACCCACGCCCACGTTCTCCGCAATGCTTTTCTTGAATTCTTCACTTTCTTCTTTCCGCCTCTTATCTACTTCCACATAAGCCCTCTTCACGCTCTCCTCAGTCAGCTCGTCCAGTGATACAAATACTCCGCGCCTCGTTGACATGCCTCCTTCAGGCAGGGATATGAACTCGTATATTATAAATTCTGGCTCTTTTTGACCCAGAATTTTTAGCACTGCCTTTAACTGCTCCGCAACGAGTTTGTGGTCAGCTCCCCAGACATTTATTATGCTGTGCTTGCCCTTCCAGACATGATGGGCGATGTCTCTGGTTGTGTACAAATAGGTTCCATCTTTTCTCGTCAGGACGAGCTCCTTCTCAACTCCAAAGCTGCTCAGGTCCAGAGATAAAACTTCGCCCTTCCTCGCAAATTTAGTTCTTTTAAGTTCATCGACAATCTTATTGACAGACGAATCTCTCACGAAGCTGCTTTCCCAGACAAAAGTATCGTGCTTTATGTTCAGCCTCTCGAGCGTTTCGACCACGCCCTTTATGCAGTATTTTGCTGCCTCTTCGAATTCTTTTCTAATTTCGCCACCTGCTTCATAGCCTTTAAGCAGCTCCGAGATTTCCTTCTCGCTGTCCGGCTCTTCCGCAAGGAAGATGGTATTTCTCGCCAGCTTCCTATCGGAATCTGCTTCAAGCATTTTGTTAGCCTGAATGTAGACTTCTGCGATTGCGCTGTCGCTTTTTTTTCTTTTGTCCAGCTTAAATTTTCGTAGACCCCAGATAACGACTGCGAGCTGCTTGCCCATGTCATTGACATAGAACTGCGTTTCCACTTTGTAGCCTGCGAAGCGCAGGATTCTTGATAGCGTATCGCCGATGATTGCATTTCTTCCATGCCCTATGTGTAGCGGACCGTCCGGATTTGCAGAAGTGTGCTCGAGCACAATTTTTCCCCTGTTATTCCCCTTCCCGTAATCCTCATTCAGCTGCTTCACCTTTTTTATCAAAGGCAAGGCAAGCCTTTCATAATTTAAGTAGAAATTCAAATAGCCGTTAACTGCCCTGACCTCTTTAATCAAGCTATCTTTTGGAATCTTTATTTGTTTTGCCAGTTCGTCACCAATTTTTTCGGGCGAGTTTTTTAAAACAGGCGCTAGCTCAAAGCAAATCGCAGTCGCTAGGTCGCCGAATTCTCTCTCAGGTTCTTCAAAAGCAACTTTTTTCTCTATATTTCTTTTTTTCAATACTTTTGTTATCCCTTCTTCTGCTTGTTTCCTGAATTTATCAAACATGTACGCACCGTTTTTAGGGTCAAGACACGATTCTCAGCACTTCACCAGCAAGCTTTTCTTACAGGCAAGTATGAATGCTGGTTCGTGCCGAGACTCCAGCGTTGCACTTGCGACAGCAAGTGGTATAGCGGGTCAAGACACGAGCCAGCATTCGCTTCAGCAAAATGCTTAGGGCTTGCTGGCGGAGTGGATTGAAATGCAGCCGCCGGGATTTGAACCCGGGTAACGAGCTTTCTCCACCGAAGGTGCGAGTTATATGGAAGGCTAGTGTCCTAGACCAGACTAGACCACGGCTGCATCCTTTTTCAATTTCGAAAGCTCTTTGGATAACATCGGCAGGAATATTCCGACGTCTGTAACTATGCCGAGAGCATGGGCTGTGCCTCTGTCGCTGAGCTTTGTAACTGTTGCAGGATTTATGTCCACACAGACAGTTTTAACATGAGAGGGCAGCATGTTGCCTACTGCAATCGAATGAAGCATCGTGGAAAGCATTAGCACAAGCTCGACATCTTTTAAGTTAGCCCTCATCTCTCTCTGCGCTTTTACTGCGTCCGTAATTACCTCAGGCAGGGGTCCATCGTCCCGAATCGAGCCTGCTAAAACGAATGGAATGTTCTTCTGAATGCACTCATACATTATTCCTTTTTTTATCTTTCCTCCCTCCACGAGCTTTCTAATCGAGCCCGCCTTTAGAACTTCGTTTATTGCATAGAGATGGTGCCTGTGACCGCCCTCTGCATATCTCCCGGTTTTTAGATTCAAGCCAAGAGAAGTGCTATACAACTGGCTTTCGACATCGTGCACTGCCAAAGCATTGCCAGCAAACAGCACGTCCACGAAGCCTTCTCGAATCATCGCTGCGAGCGCCTCTGAAGCGCCTGTATGCACGACTGCAGGACCTGAAACTGCTAAGACCTTCTTGCCACGAGTTTTTACGTCAGCAATTTCTTTAGCAATCTGTGCTACCAGAGACTGCGTCGGCTTCTCGCTCGACACGCGGCTGCGCATGAACTCGAAAACGCTGTAGCTGCGAGGACGCTCCGGAGGCTCCACTCGGATGCCTTTTTTTCCGACTACGACTAAATCACCTGCCTTGATTTCGCTTATGGGCTTGCAGTACGCAGTTTTATTTGTCCTGTCAACGGCGATAGTCTTGTCCATCTCTATTCCCTGAACCTCAACCCATTCGCCGTCCAGCAGAACGTAGGTAGGATGGTTCGTGGTGGAGTAAAAATTATCAGGCAGAACTTTATCCGCAGGCGCAGGCTGCACTTCGAGCTGCTCAACTTCAGGTATCGCTGCACCTGTCTTGTGCAGCTCTCCAAGAATCTGGTCTAAGTGCTTTCTGTTTTTCCCTTTAACGAGAATCCTCGCATAGCTCGGGTCTGTCTTGTGCTTTCCTATCTCGAACTGAAGAACTTCGAACTCGCCGCCCAAATCCATTATTGTGTCGAATACCTTTGGCAGTATAAACGAGTCGATTATGTGTCCCTTCAGCTCTATTTCTTTAACATCCATACGAATCCGCAAAAACGTATATTACCAGAAGGCAATATAATACTTTCTAAAAGGATATAAGGGAATGGCATGGAAGATTGGTATAGCTTAAAGGTCGAAGAGGTATTTGGAAGACTTGAAACTTCGCCCCTGGGTTTGAGCGGCATCGAGGCAAAGGAAAAGCTGAAAAAATTCGGGTACAATGAGCTGAAAGAAGCTAAAAAAATTTCTCCTTTTGAAATATTCGTGGCGCAGTTCAAGAACGTGCTTATACTTATTCTTTTGGCTGCTGTAGCTATTTCCGTTGCGATAGGCGAGGCTGCGGATGCGGCGGTGATTTTTATAATAGTTTTCTTCGCAGCAGTGCTCGGCTTTGTGCAGGAGTATAAAGCAGAAAGGGCGATGGAGGCTTTAAAAAAGCTTGCCGCACCTACTGCGAGGGTTCTTCGAGGCGGCTGGGAGGCAGGGATACCTGCGAGAGAGGTCGTGCCGGGTGATGTGGTGCTGCTCAGAATGGGCGACAAAATACCTGCCGATGTGCGGCTCATCGAGGCTGTGAATCTAAAGGTCGAGGAGTCTGCGCTTACTGGCGAGTCGGTTGCTGTGGAAAAAGTCACGCATGCGATTGCAGCAGGAGCAGTGCTCGGAGACAGGAAGAACATGGTCTACATGGGCACTTCAGTGGCTTACGGCAGGGGAAAAGGCATCGCAGTGGCTACCGGCATGAAAACAGAGTTCGGAAAAATCGCCAGCATGCTCCAGGAAGTTGAAGAAAGAAGGACGCCGCTTCAGGAGAATCTTGACAGACTTGGGAAAACTCTTGTCAATATTGCTCTTGCTGTGGTTGCGATAATTGTTGCTCTCGGAATTATGCGGGGCGAGGAAATTCTAACCATGTTTATATGGGGTGTTGCTCTTGCTGTGGCTGTTGTTCCGGAAGCACTTCCCGCAGTTGTAACAATTTCCCTTGCCGTAGGCGTGCAGAGGATGGTGAAGCGCAATGCGCTGATAAGAAAACTTCCTGCCGTGGAAACTCTCGGCAGTACGAGCGTTATCTGCTCAGATAAAACAGGCACGCTGACGCAGGACAAAATGACAGTGCGCAGGATATATGTGGACGACAGAAAAATCGAAGTCGAGGGAAAGCCAGTCAAGCCTGACGAGCACCTTACAATGCTGCTGCGAATCGCTGCGCTGTGCAACGATGCAAAGCTGCTGGAAAACGAAATCAGGGGAGACCCGACTGAAGGAGCGCTGCTCGTTGCTGCTGCAAAGGGAGGTATATTCCAAGAGGAGGAAAATTTAAGATTTCCAAGAGTGGACGAGATTCCCTTCACGTCCGAGAGAAAGAGGATGACCACCCTGCATGGAAAAGTTGCATACTCAAAGGGCGCTCCTGAAGTTATCCTGAATTCCTGCAATCGCATTTACAGGGACGGCGAGGAAAAAAGGTTAACCGAGAGCGAGAGGGAGAAAATTCTGGAGGTAGCTAGGGACATGGCTGGCAAGGCGCTGCGTGTTTTGGGCTTCGCATATAAACTTCGCGACGGAGATGCTGAGAGCGGCATGGTCTTTGTTGGCTTAGCGGGCATGATTGACCCGCCGAGGGAAGAGGTGAAGGGGGCGATTGAAAAGTGCAGAAATGCAGGCATAAAATCTGTGATGATTACGGGTGACCACAAGTTCACTGCACTTGCTATCGCAAATGAACTGGGATTGCTGGAGAAAGGTCTTGCGCTCGACGGCGCAGAGTTTGACAAGCTCGGCGAGGAAGAATTTGAAAGAATAGCAGAGGACGTGGAAGTCTATGCCAGAGTTTCACCGGAGCATAAGCTGCGGGTGGTAGATGCACTAAGCAAAAAAGGGCACATTGTTGCAATGACTGGGGACGGAATAAATGACGCACCTGCGCTTAAAAAAGCAGACGTAGGCATTGCGATGGGAATCACAGGCACAGACGTTACGAAGGAAGCGGCAGATATGGTGCTGCTGGACGACAACTTTGCGAGCATAGTTGCAGCGGTCGAGGAGGGCAGAGTGGTATTCGAAAATATAAAGAAATATCTCATGTACCTGCTTTCCTCAAACCTGGGCGAGGTTTTGCTAATGTCAGCGGCAATTCTTGCAGGATTGCCGCTGCCCCTAATCGCCATTCAAATACTCTATGTGAACATCGCCACAGACGGCCTGCCTGCGATTGCCCTCTCAGTTGACCCGCCAGAGCCTGATATAATGCGGCGCCCTCCCAGAAATCCCAGGCAGGGCATCTTTACCCGCCACGTAGTCGGTCTGATAGGCGTAGGCGGTGTGTGGTCAGCTTCGGTAAATCTCGGCATCTTCCTCTGGGCACTGAACTCTGGGAGGAGCCTAATCGAAGCGCAGTGCATGGTCTTCGTCACTCTCATCATTATCCAGTTCTTCAAGGCATTCAACTACCGCTCAGACAGGCTTTCGATATTCAAAATAGGTCTGTTTACAAATAGATGGCTCACAGCAGCGATAGTTTGGGAGTGCATAATTCTTTTGCTGGTAGTTTATCTTCCATTCCTTCAGGCGCCCTTCAACACATACAGCCTTAGCATTGCAGACTGGATAATTGCAATATTCGCAGCGCTGACGATTTTCCCTGTGCTGGAAACAGCAAAGTTTGCGGCGGGGCGCAGCTGGTCTATAAGACCATCGTCCCTATCCCCTCATCCGTGAAGAGTTCGAGAAGAATTGCATGCTTTATGCGCCCGTCTATGATGTGCGCTTTTTCAACGCCGCTCTCGATTGCCTTTGCACATGCCTTTATCTTCGGAATCATCGAGCCTTTTAATATTTCTTTTTTCAGCAGTTTGTTTGCCTGAGAAATTTTTAGTTCTCTTATTATACTTTTTTCGTTTTTTAAATCCTTCATCACGCCCGGCACATCGGTAAGGATTATCAGCTTCTTCGCTTTCAGCGCTGCTGCGATGTCGCCCGCAACGGTGTCTGCGTTTAGATTCAAACTTTTGCCTTCACTGCTCAAGCCGATTGGAGCGATGACCGGAATGTATCCCTGCGATGTCAGCGTCTCTATTATCTCAGGATTTATTTTTCTAATCTCCCCAACCAAGCCGAGGTCAACTTTTTTAGTAATGCCGCCTGCGACTATTTTTTGAGGTGCTTTTTTATGCGCCATTATCAGCCTGCCGTCCTTGCCGGAAAGACCCACCGCCCTGCAGCCGAGGGCATTTATTCTGGAAACTATGTCTGTGTTTATCTTGCCCACGAGAACCATCTTCACGATTTCAAGCGTTTCCTCGTCAGTAACTCGCAATCCTTCTATGAACTCAGGCTTCTTGCCCATCTTCTCCATCGCCTTGCTTATCTCAGGTCCGCCGCCGTGCACCACGACAGGCTTCATTCCTATGTAGCGGAGCAGGATGGTATCTTTTATCGTCCACTCCTTTGCTTCCTCGTCCAGCATTGCATGCCCGCCGTACTTAATCACGACGTAGCTGCCCTGGAACTCCTCGATGTAAGGCAAGGCTTCTGCTAAAACTTCCGCTCTGGTTGCGGTCATTTAAATCACACTTTTAATTAGGGCAACTGGCTTAAAAAGGTTGCTCACTTGGGGGCTTTGCTTAAACAAATAGGTTTTACACGTTAATAAACAAACTTAAATATAATGATTTTCACTACATTATATAGTGAAAAGAATGTACAATATTGAAACCTGCGAGCTCTCTGCAAGCAAGCACTTCAAAAACACCTGGATGAAAAAATGGAACTGGGATTACATAGACCTGCGAGATGCGATAAAAAATGCATATAAGATTGACAAGGTTGGAAAGAAAAAATATGAAGCGTATGTTAAAGGTAAAGAAGGCTCAAGGAAAATAATATTTGTTTATTATGAAGAATTCGAAACCATATTTGTAATAACAGGAGCTGAAGGAACATGAAAGAAAAAAAATGCCCTGCATGCGAGAAAGGAAAATTAGTTCCAGTAGATGACATTGTGTCAGAAATAGAAGGATACGTGTTTGTTGAAAAGGGAGAGCGCTGCACTCACTGCGGGGAGGAGTTCATAAACGAAAAGGAAGGGCAAAAAATGATAAACTTGGCAAAAAAACTCGGAGTGTGGGGCGAGCCCCTCAAGCTCTATAGGAAGCTATCAAAGAGCGCCAGAGGAACGGTTTTGAGGATTCCAAGTGATATAGAAAAAAATCTCGGTATAAAGGGCGGCGAAGAAGTCGCAATTTCCAAGATTGGAAGAAAGATAATAATTGAAGTGGTTTAGAAATCGCATCGATATAAATGGAATCGTTACCTTTGCGCAAAGAGAAAATAAGAGAAAGGCTTTTAAGGTTGAGATGGTGTTTGGAGAAGAGATTTTACGCTTCAACTTCTTCAAACCTTAATAAAGTCTTTCCGCAAACCTGTTGACCGAAAACCTGCCTGTATTCAGGGAGCGTTAAAGCTGCCCTTAAAGTTATGATTGAAATAATCGAACCTTATCCTGCGATTTACATTCCTGAAATTGATGCGATAGCTATAGCAGACCTGCATCTCGGCTACGAGGGAATAATGGCTGAGCAGGGTATGCTCATTCCCAAGGTGCAGTTCAAAAAAGAAATCGGGATGCTGAGAAAAATAATTGAAAAAAAGCAGGCGGAGCGCATAATAATAAACGGGGACGTGAAGCACGAATTTTCTGAGACGAGCTATCACGAGTTCAAAGAAGTAAGCGACCTGCTGGAGTTTTTGGAGAAAAATTTTGAGGAAGTCATAGTAATAAAGGGAAACCATGATAACTTCATTGCCAGAGTCACTAAGCGAGTTGCATGACGAGAAGCAAAGCATGTTATAATAGCTCACGAGCATCCTGCAATTGCACTTTTCGATGAAATCGGCGCAAAAGAAAAAATGGACTGCTTTTTATTTGGGGAAATAGTTGAGGAGAATTTAATTATCTTCTCTCACGCTTCTTTTCTGCAATCATGCTCCCTCGAAACGTTTTCCCGCACGGACAGGAAACAACTTCGTAGGTAGTTCTTGTGCCATGAAAAAAAGTTGTTGTTTTTCCGACGACCATCTCGGCGGTGTGCGGTTTTCCGCAAGAAGGGCAGCGAGCACCTTCTTTCGGCTTAGCAAGAGCCATACTCATTCCGCCTTTTCTGCAAAATAATCACGACTCTTTAAATCATTCCATCCCATACTTTCAACTCCTAAAAGAAATCAAAACAAGTTTGAAGCTTCTTTCACAGGCGTGCAAAATATTAATGAGTATAAATATTGTTGTACTTACGTTTCGCATAAATTGCAAGAAGTAAAATCCCAATTGCAGCGAGATAGATGAATTTCTTATTGTAGCATGTGCCGCTCCAGTCGCACTCGAAAACTTCTGCGAAGTACTGCGCAGGCTCACCGTGGATTATAACTCCAATTTCTCTGTTCTTCGTTGGTGAGTGCTCGTTCCAGTTTATGCTCGAAATCAGGACAACTTTTTTGTCTACAACAACGCCTTTTGTATGGATTTTCTCCAAGCCGAGTTTTTTTGAATCTGCAAGTTTCACTTGCAAATTCAGGCTTTCTTTTTTGGCAACGTCCTGCACATATTTCAAAGTATTGTAGTTGCTGACAGGGTCTTCAGCTTCAATATTGTACCAAGTGCTGTCCAGAAGAATTTTTACCTCTGCGCCGCGGCGGGCTGCATTTATCGCTGCCTCAAGGAACAGGTTTGGCGCAGTCTCCGGAGTGTCTTTTTTTATTGAGCCCCAGTGTCTGTAAATGTAAAACTGCTCGATATATATCGACTTATTTGCCGAGTTGAGCAGGACTACTATTTTTTCTACAGCGTTCTCAGGAGCTACAACAGGCATAACAAAAAAATTTCCCTTAAAATTTTTTGCCCCGAATTTTGAAGAATATTTTCCCTTCGGATTTTTATACGCAGCAGTCGCAGGAAGCGGCGAGGCTTTTTCAACGTATTGCAAATCCTCAAAAAATATATTTAGGAAGTAGTGAGTCAGAGGCGCATCATGTATCACAGCTCCCCAGCCTCTGGCTCCGAAGGAGTTGTCTGCCGAAAATCCTGAATAGCCGAAGTTTTCTGTGGTTATTAGAATCGAGACGTTATCTGCAATTACGTACTTGGCGTGGTTGTATCTCACTTTCTTGTCATCGCTGTAGTAGACAGGCACGCCATTGCTGAGCAGGTAGCTTATTACTACTTTCTCTTCTCCAGATATGCCTGCCACTGGAGATTTGTCCACCATTATTATTACGTCCACGCCTTTAGTTTTCGCATTAACTATGCGCTCTGCAATCAGGGGACTGTCGAAGGTGTAAACGTTTACATAGAGCGATGCCTTTGCATTGTCTATAAAATCGACCAGTGCCGAGTAGCTGCTGTCAGGAGAAACGAAGGCAGTTATCTCGCTTACATAGAAATCTGCAGCATACGTGATTCCGAGCGATATTTGAAGAAAGAGAATTGCTAACGCAAGCTTTTTCATGCCTTTAAATTTGAAACATCCTTATATATAAGTTTGAAAGAAAATAGTGAATCGTAGCAAATTTGCAGGGTCGAAAAATGAAAGTAGCAGTTCTTGGAGCAACCGGAATGGTCGGTCAGAGGTTCATAGAGAGGCTGGCAAATCATCCTTTCTTCGAGCTTTCTGACTTGGCAGCTTCGTCCAGGTCCGCTGGAAAGAAATACGGCGAGGCAGCAAAGTGGGTATTAGGCAGCGCCATGCCGGAAAAAGTAAAAGGCGCCGTAATCAAAGAAGTTGACCCGAAAAAAATTAAAGCAGAAATTGTCTTTTCTGCGCTGCCTTCGGAGATAGCCAGGGAAGTCGAGCCGAAGTTTGCAAGAGAGGGCTTCATAGTAGCCTCCAATGCTTCTGCATATAGAATGGAAAAAGATGTGCCGATAATGGTGCCTGAAATAAACCCGGAGCATTTAGACCTGTTGGAAGTCCAGAAGGAAAACAGGCGTTGGGACGGCTGCATATTCACAGACCCGAACTGCACGATTGCAACAGCGATATTGTCTCTCAAACCGATATACGACAAATTCGGAATCAAAAGCGTATTTATAGCCACGATGCAGGCAGTCTCTGGGGCAGGCTACACAGGAGTGCCCTCGATGGCAATAACTGAAAACGTAATACCGTTCATTAAAAATGAGGAAAAGAAAGTGGAGACAGAAGGGCTGAAGATACTTGGCAAATTCGACGGCGAGAAAATACTGCCAGCGAATTTCAGGGTTTCTGCTTCTTGCAACAGAGTTCCTGTGATTGACGGACACACCGAATCGATTTTTGTGGAGACGAAAAAAAAGTGCAGCATCGAGGAAGTAAAAAAAGTTATGAAAAATTTCGGGGGCTTGCCCCAGAAGTTGAAACTGCCCACCGCTCCCGAGAATCCGATAATAGTTAAAGAGGAAGAAGACCGCCCCCAGCCCAGGCTGGACAGATACAACCAGAATGGAATGGCTGTTACCGTAGGCAGAATCAGAGAAGACCCGATACTGGATTTCAAGTACACCGTACTGGGTCACAATACGATTAGGGGAGCAGCAGGAAATTCTGTGCTGAGCGCAGAGCTTTTGGTGAAAACTAAAAAAATATGAGCGAAAATTCCACTCTCGGCATTGACCATGGAACGCAGGCAGTTAGATTCTGCATCTTGCCAGAACGCATTTTTTTTGAGATAGACAGGAAGAAGCTGCTTAAAGTTCCAGTACTGGATGAAATCAAAAAGCATTTTCCTTTGGAAAAAATCAAGCTAGTGGGCTTGACTTATTCCATGGGCGATGGAATAAATAAAATCACAGACATCCGAAAAGTAAAAAATCGGGGCGTGCAGGAAGAAAAAACCGGAGAATACATAGGCGGCGGAACCAGGGTTTTCGACGAGATTGCTGCATCCAGGTTGAGAGCTGTTGTAATTCCTGGCTTGCACCGTGGCATAGAGATTCTTGACCCGAGATTCAGGGCGCTGTACTCGCACTGCGCAAGTGCAGAAAAAGTCAGCCTGAGCCATCACTGCTATTTGGAAGTCAACAAAAAAATAAGTGTGCAGAATTTGATAATATCTGATATAAGCTCGAACACGGTTACGATTGGGATAAGAGAGGGAAAATTCTTCGGGGCAATCGATGCCTGCTTGGGTGCAGTTGGACTTCTGCACGGTCCCTTGGATCTAGAAGCAATTAGAAAAACAGACGCAGGAAAAACAAGCGCAAACGAAGCTTTTTACTCTTCCGGGGCAGCGAAGATTTATAAAAATCCAGAGGGGATTCTGAATCCGAAAAACAGCAAAGCGAGACTCGCCCTTGAATCACTCATTCTCAGCGCAAAAATGGAGATATCCAGCTTCTTGGGCGAGATTGAGCCAGAGGCAATCGTGATTACCGGCAGCGCAGGAGTGCACAAAAATGTTTTTGCCAGGCTGAAAAAATCCTTAGAAAAAATTGCTCCAGTTTTCAAAATCAACGGCTATGCGGCAGCTATTGGAAGTGCAGAAATAGCAAGAGATATACTGCTTGGAAAGAGAGAATTTCTGGGAATAGAATCGAATTTATGAAAATCTTTAATAGCAATGAAGGCTTTCTTATATCTGGTGTAATAATTGAGGAGAAGAGATTTTCTCAGGGAGCCGATAAGGCACCTTGATTTGGATAGAATTGAGAGCATTGGAGAGCTCGTGGAATCTTTCAGGTATACTTCTTTCCAGAGCAGGAATTTAGCCAGATGTTTGGATGTTTATCGAAACATGCTTGAGAGCAGGAGGAGGGTTACTGTTTTTCTCGGCTTGAGTGGAGCAATGACGCCTGGGGGAATGCGAAAAATAATAAGGGATATGATCGAGCAAAACTTAGTTGATGTTATCGTTTCTACCGGAGCTAATTTGTACCACGATTTGGCAGAGGCTTTTGGTTCTGTTCACTTCCTCGGTTCTCCGCTCGCAGATGACCTTGAGTTGAAAAAGCTCGATATAGACCGCATTTACGACACTTTTGCGGACGAGAAAAAATTTAAGGCCCTTGGCTCCTTCTTTGCAGAATTTTTGGATTCGCTGGAGCCGAGAGCTTACTCGTCGAGGGAGTTCTTGGAGCTTTTGGGGAGA
>JBDRDL010000003.1:0-30510 GCA_043820925.1 Methanobacteriota archaeon
GGCGGATTCCCAATCACCACATCAAACCCGTCCTGCCTGAAAACGTCAGGAAATTGCGCCTGCCAGTTAAATGCCTTTTCTGAAATCGCCAAATCGTCAATCAAAGAATTTCCGCATTTTATGTTATCCTTCATAGGCGGAAGAAGGCGCTTTTTTGTCTCTCTTGTTTCGCCTTCCAGCAATCGCAGTAAGAGGTTTAACTGCGCCAGCTCAACTGCTTTTTCATCCAAATCAACGCAAAAGATGCAGTTTGTCAGGATAGCTATCTTCTGACCAAGATTCAATCTTCCTTTATAGTCTTTGAAAGTATGCCACTTCTCTGAGCGTCCACCTTTTTTCAGCCTGTTTTCTATAGCTTCGCATACTTCCTGAAATGCCCTGATTAGAAAGCTCCCAGAACCGCAGGCAGGGTCAAGGATTTTTACTTCAAGTATCTCGTCTATTGTTTTATCTTTAATGTATTCTCCGACAGTGTTTTTAACAATGTAATCGACAATGTAAGAGGGCGTGTAGTAGATGCCCATCTTCTTTCGTTTCCCTGTCCCTTCCTCCAGCTTTACCCTTTTTTCGGTTCCTTTTAGAATTGTCCCGAGATACTGCTCGTAGATATTTCCAAGCAAATCTTCCCGGATTTCATCAAACAAATATCTTTCCTGCTGGCTTTTTGTACCGAAATACAGCCCTTTTATTACTTTGATTAAAGTGTCTTCGTCGAAGAATCCCTCTTTTTCAAGCAAGCCCTCTCCAAACAGCTTTGAATTGTATGTTTTATCAAAAATTCTGAATTGAGTCCTAAGAAGCTCCCAGAGTCTTTTTTCAGTACGTCCTGCCTGAAAATCTTTTACCATATTCAGGAGAAAGTCTTTTTCCTCTAAACCTCTGTCTTCCACAGAGCGCATGAAGATTAATCTGTCAATCAGAATCTGGACGATTTCATCTATCTGCGGATCGGAGAGATACATCCGGAGTTTCTTCAAGTCCTTGGAGAGCCAGTCACGGAACTGCAATAAATCGTCAAGGATGCTTTCATCAATCGGCTTTGATAATCGCTCGTCTTTTGCAGACAAAAGCTTGTTTATTTCCCCCTTTTCAAAGCTTTCGCGAGAAAGCAACCACAATCTATCAAATTCTTTGTCGAAATCCTCGCAATTTATCCAGAGATATCCTTTCCCATCTTTTAGCAAGTTCTTGTTGATATTTTTAATATTCGATAAAGCGTGATAAACGCGGATTTTCCTGAAATTAGTTAAAACCGCATATTTAATTTTTCTATGATACGCATAAGAAACAGCTTGCCTTCCTTCCTCTTCGGTCAATTCTACACCGGTTTTCTTCGCCTCGACAACCAGAACTTCTTGATTTCCTATCTTCAAAATATAGTCTGCTCTTCCTTTCAGAACTCTCTGCTCTTTTTCGATGTCTTCTCTTCTCCAGCCGAGAGCTTCAAGAAGGGGTTCTATATATAAAAATTTTATCTGCTCTTCCGACTTTTTGTCAAGCTCATCTTTAGGAACTTTACGAAAACTTTCTACTAGCTCTTTTATCTGCTGTTTAGCATTTTCAATATTCATTGCCATTAGATTTTATCTATTCTCTATTAAATCTTATGCCAAAGGCGAAACTATCTTATTGTTCAACACCAAAGAGAAAGATATGCGCAAAGTCTTCCTCTTTGAATATGCAACCTGCGCAGGAAATAAACTTCCACCCTCGATAGCGGTCGAAGGCTCGGGCATGTTCAAGACGCTGTTTGAAGGATTTGAAAACCCGATTTCGTTCTATGGCGCAGAAAATTATCTCGAACTTTTTGAAAAACATCTCGATAAAGCAGAGTTTACTCTGGCAATTGCCCCAGAGAGCGATTTCGAGCTCTACAGATTAACAAAAAAAATTGAAAGCTCGAACTGCCAAAATCTTGGCTGCGATTCAAAGAGCGTTGAGACAGCGACTGACAAATTTTTGACTTATAAAAAATTGAGGGGCATCGATACCCCAAAGACTGAAATTTTCGACGGAAAAACTGGATTGGAATTTCCTCTAATAGCAAAGCCCAGAGACGGTGCAGGCTGCGAGGGAATTTTTTTCATTAAAAGCGAAAAAGAGCTTGAAAAAATCCCGAGAGCGAATTACATACTTCAGGAGTACGTTGAAGGGCAGCCTTGCAGTGCAAGTCTCCTTATAGGCGATGAAATAAATCTTCTAAGTTTGCAGACGCAAGAAATTGAAAATTTCAAATACGTCGGTGCTAAAATCCCTATCGCTATCGAAAACCACGAAAATATTCTCAAAGCTGTCGAGAGAATTAAATTACATGGTTTCGCTGGAGTGGACTTCGTTGCTGGCGAGGAGATAAAAATAATTGAGATAAACCCAAGACCCACGACGCCGATAATTGCGCTGAATAAAGTTTTTGATTTCAACATCGCAGAGCTTATTCTGAAAAATTACTATAGAGAAAACCTGCCAAAGTTTGAACCAAAAAGAAAAATTTACATGAAAAAGATCAAAGGAAATAAAGGCTACGTATCATTTGGCGGTTACTCGATTGTATTGGAGGAATCGGTGTCGAGCGAGGAGTGAGGAGCGTAGCGACGAAACGACGAAGGGTGACAAAATGAGAATAGCAGCTTATGATATAGGCGGGGCGAATACGAAGAAATTGCTCCTGGATACAAAAACTGGAAAAATAAAATCTGAAATTGTATATTTTCCGGTGTGGAAGAAAAAAGCAGGGCTAAAATCGTTCTTACAAGGCATCAAAGAAAAAACTGATTGCGCAGCGATAACAATGACCGCCGAGCTGTGCGACTGCTTTTCGAGCAAAGCAGAGGGAGTGAATTACATAACTTCAGCGTGCAAAGAAGTTTTTGAGAATCCTTACTATTTGAGTGTCGATAAAAAACTTTTTGGATTCGGAGAGATTAGAAATTTGAAAATCGCAGCAGCGAATTTTGCGGCAAGCATATATTTTCTTGAGAAAAAATTTGGAGAGGGCATTCTCATAGACGTTGGCAGCACGACTACAGATATAATGCCTTTTAAAAGAAACAAAATTTTTTACTGCAAAACAGATTTAGAGAGGCTCCGAAAAAATCAGCTGATTTACACAGGCATGCTAAGAACGCCGCTAAGTGCTATCGTTAGTAGGGTGCCTTTCAAAAATCGGCTGGTTAGAATTTCTTCAGAGCACTTTGCAATAACTGCAGATGTTTACAGCATTTTGGGCATGCTCAAAAATTATTCCTGCGAGACTCCGGATGGTGGAGGTAAAATGAGAAAAGATTCTATGCGAAGAATAGCAAGACTGCTGTGCGCAGATTTAGAAGAGCTGGGAAAAAAAGAAGTGCTCGGAATATGTAAATACCTGCACAAAAAGCAGGTCGAGCTAATCGCAAAAGCCCTGCGGGGAGCTGCTGATGATTCTGGAATCAAAAGAGCATACGTCTGCGGAATTGGAAAAGAGCTGGCAAAGAAAGCGTGTAAACTGGCAGGAATAAATGCCGTGGATTTATCTAGAATAACAAAAGCTTATGATAACCTGCCCTGCCTGGGTCTAGCTGAGATGGTAAAAGATTATATGGGTGAGGAAAATGTATGTGGTTAAGCTCGGGGGCAGTCTGATAAAATATGCCGGGAGCATAATGGCTGTGCTTAAAGAGTATGATGTTCTGATAATTCCGGGCGGGGGAATATTCGCAGACACTGTTCGGAAGGTTTACAATAAATTCAATCTTTCAGAAATGGCTGCGCATCGGATGGCAATCGCTGCTATGGAGCAGTATGGCATGTTTCTGTCCGATATCTCAGGAGTAAAAACAGCGAACTCTGTAAATAAAATAAAAACGCCCTGCATTTTTTTGCCTCATGGATTAAAAAAAACATTCAAGCCTTCCTGGAGCGTTACCTCAGATGCGATAGCATGCTGTATTGCAAGAAAAGTTGGGGCTGAAAAATTTATACTTCTGAAGGATGTGGACGGCATACGCATAGATGGCAGATTGGTGAGTAAGATTTCTGCTGAGGAGCTCTCCAGATATGGAAGGACCTGCGTTGATGAGGAACTGCCCAAGTATTTAAGCAGGTATAAAATGGACTGCTGGATTGTGAATGGGAAAAAGCTTGGCAGGGTAAAAGATGCGATGGAAGGCAGGTTTAAGGGGACGCTAATACTGGGTGTCTGAAATTTTTGCTCTCGGCAAAGATTTCTACGTGGAGGTATGGAAAGGCTGAGATGCATTTCATGCGGTGCTTATATAACAATCGGAGATGGTTCTGTTAAGTTTCCCTGTCCGGAATGCGACGAAATCATCGGTCGCTGCACCAGGTGCAGGGATTTGAGCAAGAAATTTGTGAGCAAATGCGGTTTTGTGGGACCATGAATGTCAGCACTTCGTAGGCAAGCTTTTCACGCTTGCCAAAATGAATGCCTACTCGTGCCGACACCCATGTGGGGTCAAGACACGACGAAGGAGGAGTGATAGCGACGACTGAGGAAGTGGATTGAAATGGCTGAAGTCTTGATAACTTTCAAAATAATGCCCGCAGAGGCAGATGTAAACATCGACTCCATTCGAGATGCGATAAAGAAGATAAAAACTGCAAGACTCAGTAAAATAGAGAAAGAGCCGATAGCCTTTGGTCTTGTAGCTCTCAAGCCTTCTTTTATTGCAAACGACGAGGGAGGGGCTGCGGATGAGATAGAAAAGGAATTGAAAAAAATCGATGGAGTAGGAAGTGCTGAAGTTATAGAGGTCACGAGATTACTATAGCTTTCTTATTCCGCCCAAAAGCAGGCACAGCAGCGCTTTTTGCACGTGCAGTCTATTTTCAGCCTGCTCGAAGACTATTGAATTTTTGCCTTCCAGCACCTCGTCCGTTATCTCCAGACCGCGCTTCGCCGGCAGGCAGTGCATTATGAGCGGATTTCTGGCTTTCCCTATCAGCTCGGTATTTACTTGATATTTTTTAAAATCTCTCAGCCTCTTTTCTTCCTCAGACTCTTGTCCCATGCTGACCCATACGTCCGTATATATTATGTCTGCGTCAGCGACTGCACTCGCAGGGTTGTGAGTTATCTCGATTTTTGCTCCGCTCTTCTTCGCATATTTTTTTGCTTTTCTGAGGAGTTCTTCATTGGGCTCGTATCCTTTTGGGCAGGCAACCGAGATATCCATCCCGACAATCGAGGAGCCCAGAAGAAGTGAATTGCACACGTTGTTTCCGTCGCCTATGTATGCAAGTTTCAAATCAAAGCTCTTTTTAAATTCCTTGATTGTGAATAAATCAGAAAGCACCTGGCACGGATGCTCTAAATCAGTTAAGCCGTTGATTACAGGAACTGTGGAATATTCTCCCAGCTCTACGGCATCCTCGTGTTTATTCGCTCTGAGCATTATTCCGTCCACATATCTGCTGAGCGTTCTTGCAGTGTCCTTTATAGTTTCTCCTCTCTTCAGCTGCATGTCCGTCCAGTCTAAGTATATCGCATGACCTCCAAGCTGGGTCATTGCTGCCTCGAAAGAAACTCTTGTCCTTGTGGATGCCTTCTCGAACATCATTGCGAGAGTTTTTTCTTTCAGAACCTTAAAATTCCTCTTTTTAAACTTTGCAGACATTCCAAAAATGCTATCGAGATTATTTTCTGCATCTGCTATTGATATCAGATTCACTTTTTCACCTCTTCCGCAAGGAAGATGGCGTGTATGCCAGCTTCTTATCAGAATTTATTGCTTTCATATTCTCTATCTTTCTCTGAATTAAAGCCTTCGTTCCAATATCTCTGCGGTGATATATGTGCGCCCCCTTTATATCTTCAGTTGCAGCTTCTGCGATTTTCTCAGCTTCCTCGATAGAGTCAGCGATTCCCACGACTCCCAATGAGCGGGATGAGGTCGTGTATATTTTGCCATTTTCTTCATTTACTGCCGCATAATACAGGATTGCTCTTTTACGTCTTATCGCCGCTTCATCAACGCTTATAATTTCACCTGCTCTAGAGCTAACCCCGTAACCTTCTGGCACGACGTACTTGCATACCGTAGCTTTCTTCTCGAAGAGCACATCCCTCTCCTTTAGAGTGCCGTCGATTATCTTCAGGCATATTTTCACGAAATCAGAGCTTAAAATGGGCAGTACATTCATAGCTTCAGGGTCTCCAAAGCGGCAGTTAAACTCGAGAAGCTTTAGCTTCCTGCCCAGCATGAACTGCCCGTACAATATTCCCTTGTACTCCTCCCCTGTTTCTCTGCGCAGCGCATCAACAGTTTTTTTCATCACCCCGACCGCATACTCACGCTCATCCCCTGTCGCAAATGGCAGCAAACCATTTGAATCAGAGTAAGAGCCCATACCGCCTGTGTTATGACCTGCGTCGCCCTCGAATGCCCTCTTGTGGTCCTGCACCATGGGCATGGCGACGAGATGCCTTCCGTCTACAAAAGCTTGAAGAGTGAATTCTTCTCCAACAGCTTTTTCCTCGATTACAACTCTCCCTCCTCCAATTTTTTTTTCTATGACTTCTCGCACATATTTCTTGGCTTCTTCCTCGTCTTTCAGCTGGTCTCCTGTAACTTTGACTCCCTTTCCTCCTGTTAGCCCGACAGGTTTAACAGCCATCGGCTTTCCAAAAGCGTCAATGAACTTGGATGCTTCTTCTGCATCATCAAAAACCGCATATTCCAGCGACCCGGGAATTCTGTATTTCTGCATTAGATTGCGCATGAATTCTTTGCTTGCTTCGATTCTTGCAAGTTTTTTTGCAGGTCCTACGCAGGGAATTCCTTCCACACTCAGCGCATCTACGATGCCTTCTGCAAGCGGCGCTTCTGGACCAATTACTGCGAAATCCGCGCTGCTCTCTTTTGCGAATTCTGCTATTTTCTTTGTTTCTGTTTCACTTTCCAAGAGTATTTTCTCAGACAGCCTTGCGATTCCGGGATTTCTGTTTTTCATCGCTGCGAAGAGCTTTACGCCGCTTCTCTTAATCACCTCAGCTATCGCATGCTCTCTTGCCCCTCCGCCGACGAGCAATACCTTCATTTTACTCCCTGCCAGATGGATAGAAAAGGTTTATCTCGATTATTATTATAGCCACGCCGATTCCGAGTATTATCAGGTGCAGTAAGATTAGGTATCCTACGAGCGCATAAGCAAATGCCTTTACGCTGGACGCAAGGCCTGCTATCTGCTCTATGTTTTCGGCAGAGCTCTTCAAGGTTGAAGAGGTGCTTGAAATCAAGCTGCCCAGGTGCTCCTTAAGCTCGTCAAAATTTTTTCTCGTTTGATTTAGATTCTTTCCAGCATCTTGCAGTTCCTGCGAGGACTCCCTGAGCTGCGAAGCTGTGCTGCCGAGAGCGAGAGCAGTGCTCTCTAAACTCCTTGCGGTTGAGTCGAGCCTTGCTCCGGATTCTTCCAGCTTGGTAGCTGAGACTGTTATTTTGTCAGCTGCGCTGTCGAACATTGATTTTAAAGGCAGTGCGGAGCCGTTATATTCGTATTCTGCCGCCCATGATTTAAGACCTGTTGTGCCTGCACTCAAATAAACACCCGCATCTTTATTCGACCGGGACGCAAGCCTGATATTAATCCCTGCGTCTGCGAGATTTTTAGAAGCAGAGCTTATAGTATCAGAGGCAGAGTTCAATTTATTTCCAGCCCTTACGACAGCAAGGGAAGCATTGTTTAGATTCAGGCTCAGCTCGGATATAGAAGCATCTGCGTCAGCTTTCGTCTTGTCGAACTCTTCGCTCATTTCAGATATCGATGTTTTCACAAAGCCAGTGGCATTTGAGTCCGGGGCATAGCTGTGCACAAGCTTTAAAGCATATATTCCGCCGACTGTTCCGGAGAGCCCTATCAGCACTAAAGTAATGCCCAAACCCCTCAACAAAGTAGAAGGCATATCCATTTTCCCACCTCACTTCCGTAAGGAAGATGGCGTACGTGCCAGCTTCCTGTCGGAATTCGCCAACAGCTCTTTAGCAGTAAGCAGGGACACAAGCATTATATCATGCTTTTTCAGCAGTTCACCTGCGCCCTCTAGCCTATCCACAACCACTATCACTTTGTTGCATATCAATTTTTTCTCTCTGATTACCTCCACCGCTGCGAGCGCAGAGCCGCCGGAAGTGGTAACGTCTTCTATGACAACTATCTTCTCGCCAGCCTTTAATTCCCCCTCTATCAGCCTTTCGGTGCCGTGCTCTTTTTTTTCTTTTCTGACTATCAAAAAAGGAATTCCAAGCTCCAGGCTAACTCCTGCTGCGAGAGGTATTCCTCCTACTGCAACTCCTGCAACTCTATCAACTTTTTCATTTTTAATCAGCTTCGCAATCTCTTTTACGAGTTCCCTCAAAATTTTTGGATTCGTGTACGCTTTTTTTATGTCGATATAGTAACTGCTCCTTTTGCCAGACGCCAGTGTAAAATCGCCTTTTTTTACAGCACATTTCATCATCTCAGCAAGCATCTCATCACCACTTCACAAGCTACCACGGCACGTTTTTGAGCTTTAGTAGGTATCCTGTTTTGTTTACTGCGAGGTGTCCAATTGGAGTTAGAATGAATAAAATTATCACAGTTTGGAGAGGTATTTCAGCAGCAAAGCTTGCAAAGAACAGCGCTCCGACTACGAAGTTCAGCTGGTCGAGAACAGGCGCATGGACACCTCTCGCCATTCCGAGCCTGCGCTTTATAAAGCTCCCGGCAGCGCCACCGAGGATTGCTCCACTTGAAAGTAGAAACGCAAGAAATAACTTTTCATTGAAAGTTGCATAAGGCAGCAATGGATTGTTAAAGTAAGCCATGAAGAATCCAAGGATTGAGCCAGACGCAATGCCCGCAGCAGAGCCCCTTATCGTTACTCCGTCGCCAAGAATTCGCCTTCCGTCAAGGAAGTTTTTGCCAAAATCAAAAGGTCTGCCGTACCCGAGCAGGCACGCACATATATTGGCAACGTAAGCAGGAAGAAAGAAGTATATTGCGGAAAGGATAGACTCGATCATTGTTTCAACTTCAAAACGTAGATATATAAATTTTTAGCATATATGTTAATAGGTGAGCCAAATGGGAGTTCAACTTGCGGATTTGATATCCCCAAAGCCCATAGAGTTCGAGGCTATGAGAGGTAAAAAAATCGCAATAGATGCGATGAATTCTCTTTACCAGTTTCTATCCATTATAAGGCAGCCGACTGGAGAGCTTCTGAGCGACAGCGCAGGCAGGATAACTTCCCATCTCTCAGGCTTGTTTTACAGAAATATACACCTCCTGGAGTACGGCATCCTGCCAATCTATGTTTTCGACGGCAAGCCGCCGGGGCTGAAGGGCGAAGTGGTTGAAAAGCGCAGCGAGATTAGAGAAGTTGCAAGAGAAAAGTGGAAAACTGCGCTTGCGGAGCAGCGATACGAAGAGGCTAAATTATATGCCCAGCAGTCTTCCAGAATCAATGAGGAGATGCTCTTGGATTCGAAGCTCCTTCTGGAGTATATGGGCATTCCATGTGTTCAGGCGCCAAGCGAGGGCGAGGCGCAAGCAGTGTCCGTGGTTCTGCGCAACGATGCGTGGGCAGTAGGCAGCCAGGACTACGATTCCCTGCTATTCGGCTCTCCAAGGCTTGTGCGCAACCTAACGATTTCCGGCAGGAGAAAGCTGCCGAGAAGAAATGCCTACATCGATATAAAGCCTGAGATATTCTACCTAGAAGATGCCCTGCGGAATTTGGGCATTAATAGGGAGCAGTTGATTGAAATAGGAATCCTGATAGGAACAGACTACAATCCAAAAGGAGTAGAAGGAATAGGACCGAAGAAGGCGTACAGCTTGGTAAAAGAGTTCGGCAGTGCTAAGAGTGCGCTGCAGCAGAAGAATATTTCCGTGCACTTCGACGTAGATGAGATAAAAAATATTTTTTTGAGCCACGAAACGACAAAGGAGTATAAACTCGAATGGAATGCCCCGAATGAGGAAAAACTCATAGAGTTTTTGTGCGAGGAGCACGACTTCTCTCGAGAGCGGGTGAAAAATGCTTTAGAAAAGCTGAGAAAATCAGAAGAAATAAAGCGGCAGCGTAGCTTGGATGCATGGTTTAAAACCTAGGGTCATCTCCCTAGAGTTTTCTCTCTCAAACTCCTGAAATCCTTGAAGGGCAGTTCTTTCCCTGAAGCCATGCCTAGCTTTCTCCAGTGTACCTTGCGGCATATATCAGAGAGCAGCTCTGACAGTTTTTTCTTTGCTTCCTCTCTCTCCATTTCTTTTCTTCCTTCATAGAAAGCGCTGAACGTTTTTAAGTAGTTTCTCATCTCCTCGTCCTGAGGATACTTTTTCGCAATTTTTTCCAAGTCGCTCAGCACTAAGCCGAGCGCAAACTCGCAGTCTGTAATTTTGTCATCGATAAACGAGTAGTAGGCGGCTTCCAATTTTTCTGAAATCTCCTCAATTGTGTATGCGCTTGCAATCATAGTTATAATTATATACCAGTTGCTTTATAAGGTTTGTTGATGAAGTGCAGAATTTGCAACGCAGAGCTGCAGGACAGGTGGGGATTCTGTCCTTACTGCGGCTCTAACAAAGTCGGGCTCAGAGGAGATTCCGAAGAGGTTTTGGATGCTTTGGAGGAGAGTCTCAGGAACATTTTTGGAGGGAATTTGCTAACAGATTTTCCATTTGGAAAGGGCTTCATGGTCGAGATATCTCAGGAGAGAGGCAGACCGAAAGTTTCTGTCAGGGAGCTTGAAGGAAATTTTTTAAAAGAGGAAGAAAAATACGAGCGTCCGATTCCAAAAAATTCTGAAGTTGTTGAGCCGAAAGTCTCTATGAGGGAAGGGGGCAAGACAGTAGAAGTATTCCTTCCGAATGTCAAGTCTGAAGGTGACATCTCCATTAAAAAATTTGAGAACTCCATAGAAATTCGTGCCTTCTCTGACAAGAAAGTTTATTTTGCAATAATTCCGATAAGATTTCCTTACCTCACCAAACAAAAATTTGAGAATAACATGCTGATACTAAATTTTTCGTAGTTACAAAAAACTTTTATTAGGATAAAAAATATAACATTCATGCCTTTTAAAAAGGGGGTATGGTGTAGCGGCTATCATAGCAGGCTCCAGACGTTCGCTTCGCTCACGTACTCGCTGCGCGAGCGCAATGCGGAAAAACCTGCGGACCTGGGTTCAAGTCCCAGTACCCCCATTTGTCAGCACTTCATAGTCAAACTTTGTACTCCTCCTGAAGCAGCAGCGCATCTTCCTCTAAATTCGGGCTCTCGCAGATAACCGCCCCCTCCACTTTAAAATCCCTGAATGCCTTTAAGAGCTCCTTATATTTAAAGTCAGACTCCATCAAGTTCAGGTGCCTCTTCTCTCCAGCGTGACCGTACTCGATTCCAGATACATGCACCTGCAGATTTTTGAGAGCTTCCCTGCCCAGCTCTTTCTCTATCTTTGCGAGTATCTCCGAGAATTCTTCGTAAGAGTTGTACGTCCTCGTTCTGGCATGGATGTGCGAGAAGTCAATGCAGGGCAGCACGTTTTTCAATTCCCTGCTGAGATTTATTATTTCCTCTATCGTTCCGAACTGCGTTTTCCTGCCGGTCGTCTCTGGTCTGAGGCATACATCTATTTTCCGTGCATCCAGCCATTCGAGTATTTCATTGAGCTGTTTTTTCACGACTTGATAGACTCTTTCCTTTGAATTTTTTTGATAATACGCAGCGTGGAAGACTATGTCTCTGGCACCGCAGAGCGCCCCAATCCTCGCAGAATCCTTTATCCTCTGGGTGCTTGCAACTGCTTTTTCTTTTTCACTCGAGTTAAGGTTGATGAAGTACGGAGCATGAACGCTGAGCGCAACTTTCTCTTTTTCCGCAATTTTCCTTACTTCCCCTGCCGTGCCTTCTCCCATCTTCACTCCTCTGACGAATTCTATCTCCATACACCCCAGCCCAAGCTCCCCTATTCTGGAAATTCCGGATGCGGTATCTCTCGCCTTTGAGCTTATCGGAACGCCCGCTGTGCCAAAGAGCAGCATGATAATAAATATGGAAATCGATGTAAATAAAACTAATGAGCAAGCTGGGCAGTTCCCAAGGAGCCTCCAACCCACAGAGGTATCAAGAGGCTTGCAATACAGACTGAAGACCATCCCCTCGATTACGCTGACTTCGAGGGAGAAATTCCAGAAGGCTTGTACGGCACAGGCAGGGTTGAAATCTGGGATAGGGGAGGCTGCAAGCTGAAGGAGAAGACAGAAAACAAGATAGAATTTACCCTGTACGGAGATAAGCTTAAGGGTGATTACGTTTTAATAAAATACAAAAAAAGTGAGAGAATGCCAGTAGAAAAATCAGCAGGAGCAGTGATTTTCAGGAAAAACGACGGGATAAAGTACCTGCTGCTGCACTACGCAGGTGCGCACCGTACAGGTACGCACTGGGATTTTGTTAAGGGAAACGTAGAGGAAGGTGAAGAAGAAAAGGCCACGGTTGCGAGGGAGATAGAGGAAGAGACAGGAATCAAAGACATAAACTTCATCGAAGGTTTTAGAGAATCGATAAACTATTTTTACAAAAGGGAGAAGAGGCTGATTTACAAGGAGGTAGTTTTTTATCTGGTACAAACGAGGAGTGAGGAAGTGAAATTGTCCTACGAGCACGTCGGCTACGAATGGCTGGGCTATGAGGAAGCGATGCAGAGATTGACCTACAGAAATGCCAGAAATGTGCTCAGAAAGGCACACGAATTATTATTTTCGGTGTAGCGATTATATCGATGCGCTGGTCGTGCTCTTCGAATGGAATTTTCTCTACTATTTGCATCTCGTACACGGTGGTAGCTACAGGTATATCTCCAAACTTTTCTCTGAAAGTTTTTATTTCCCTGTCTCCGTAGCCCCCTCCCTTCCCCAGCCTGTAGCCAGCGCTGTTCACCGCAACGCAGCCCGTGATTATTAAATCCGGCTTTTCCAGTTTTTCAATCCTCTCCCCGAACTCAAATGCGCCTTTTATGGTGGAGGCGATGCTTTCTTTTCCTTTGACTTTATTCGGATTGATTTTTATATAACCATGCTTCAATCTCGGGGAAGCCATTATCAAGATTTTTCCATCTCGCAGCGCAAGCTCTCTCACCTTCTTCTGCGCATAGTCAGGATTTGCAACTATTACCCTTGCTTCCTTCCATTCCTGTGTTTCTGCAAGCCTCTCAGCAGCTTTTTCAGAGTCCTCGAAATTTGGAATCCTCCCGAAGCAGGGCAGAGGAAACCTTGCAATACCTTGTTCCTCCATCAGCCTCCAGATTTTCTCCCTCAACGCCTGCTTTTCAAGCATGATTTAAATTCTAAAGGTGAGTTAATATAATTATGGAAAAGCCAAAGCTCCTGCTGCACGTCTGCTGCGCCCCCTGCTCCACGCACGTAATCGAAACACTGAAGGAATTTGATATCGTTGCGTACTTCTACAATCCAAATATACATCCCGCCGAGGAGTACAAGCTTCGTTTAAAAAATCTGAAAAAGCTCGGAGTTACATTCGTTGAAGGAAAATACGACGTGGATGCATGGTTCAGAGCAACGAGAGGTTATGAAAACGAGCCAGAGGGCGGTGCAAGGTGTGAAATCTGCTATCGCCTTCGCATGGGAGAAACTGCAATGTTTGCAAAGAAGAAAGGCTATGATTACTTCGCAACAACACTCACAATAAGCCCGCACAAAAGTGCGAGAGCAATAAACTCCATCGGCGAGGAGCTTTCAAAAAAATACGGGGTAAAATTCTACAGCGCAGATTTCAAAAAGAAAAACGGGTTCAAAAAAAGCGTCGAGCTGAGCAAAAAGTATGAATTATATCGGCAGAGGTACTGCGGGTGTGTGTTTAGCATGCGCCGGTAATTGCTTGGTCATCTGCTCTCGGCTGTGAAAATGCTGTTGGTCTAACGAGCAAATGCGAAGAATGGAATACACTAGAACAAAATGTATCTATTTATCCATCTGAAGCTGCCCGCTTATTAAATCTTGCGCATAACAACGCTTCCGCGCTGTCCTTTGCGCAGGGGTCGAATCAAAATGTTTATATACTAAAAAAATACTATAATAGTATATAGTGGAAAAAATGAAGTACGACATCCACGGCATACCTATAAAAATCAAGTTCCACGCTTCGCAGCGCATCGCAGAGAGGGTGGGCGAGGAATGCTCAAGCATCGAAGAGCAGATTTACTTCATCCGGCGGCTTATCAAAGAAGGTAAAGTTGTCCGTAAGGTTACTAAAGATGGTGAAGTCGGTATGATTCAGAAGGGAAAATATAGAGCCAAGTTCACGATTCGCGGAGGCGTGCTGTGGGTGCTTACAATCGAGGAGGATTGATATGACGAAGTGCATGAACTGTAACGTGGAAATGAAGGAAAAGTTAGTCGAGTGGAAGCCAGGTATTTATGTTCGCGCAGAGGTGTGCGAGAGGTGCGGTGAAAAGTGGCTCGACCTTGAAGAGCACGAACGAGCCGTAGCCGAGTTCGCCACACAAAACGTCACAAAACTCAGACGCAGTGTGATAAAACTCGGTACTTCGCTTGCTGTGCGCCTGCCTAAAGATATAGTGAATTCCCTAGGTCTGACGGAGAAGGACAAAATTGAGATATACAGCACCCGTGAGGGCATCGTGCTTAAAAAGGTTGGGCGGACGACGAGTTAGTTAGTGATACGCAGAGAGATGTTTAATCCTCTTCAGCATGTTCGGATGCGTGCTCAATATTTCCATGAGCTTGTCTGATGCGCTGACTTTAACGCTTTTAGACCTTAAAGCAAGGAGCTCGTTCTGGTCTATCGTGCCGCTCAAGTCTGTATCGAACTGTTTCAATTCCTGTATCTCATAGAATGCTCTCGACGGGTCGCTTGCAAAAAATGCTTTATATCCTTCTACCTGCTTCAGCACGTCTTTAGAAACCCTTGCGCTTCCATAAACCAATTTATAGAGCGCACTTGCAAGATGATGGGGCTTGCTTCCCAGCTTAACGCTGCCTGCGTCTGCGTAGTACTCCCTTATTCTCGAGCCGTAGAGCACCAGCAAGTTGGTAATGAAGTAGAGCACGAAAGCAGCAATGCCGAGTGCTGCGCTACTTCCTCTGTCCCTGCCGCTGCGAGACCACATTAAATTCCAGGACAGATACCACAGAATCATGGGCACAACGCTGAGCATGGTTATAACAGTTACGTCTCTATGTTTGAGGTGCGAGATTTCATGCCCCAAAACTGCCTTTAATTCATCCTTGCTCAGCAGGCGCATTATCTGCTCTGTTACGCAAACCCTGCTGTCGCTCTTCCATCTTCCAAATGCAAAGGCGTTAGGAATAGGCAGTGGAGAAATGCCGATTTTCGGCTTAGGAAAGCCTGCTTTTTGTGCAAGCTCTTCAACCATTCTGTGAAGCTCTGGTGCTTCTTTCTCAGAGACATATTTTATCCTCATCGACCATTCTACCATTTTTGGTCCTATCATGTACTGAATGAAAAGCATAAAGGATGCCATAATCGCATAAGGCATAAATCCCCATGCCCCTCCCGTGGCGGCTACTGCTACGGCATATATAATGCCGAACATCGCCCCAACAAGCAGATACATTTTAACTTGAAGCCACATTTTAAATCACTATCAAATTCTTCTCTACCCTCTGAAACTATTTTTGAATTCCTCGAATTCGCCGCTCGCTATTGCCTTTCTCGCTTCTTTCATTAAGTTCTGCAGGAAGTGCAAATTGTGCATGGTCATGAGTCTCATGCCCAGAGCCTCGTAAACTCTCAGCAAATGATTTATATACGCCCTCGAGTAGTTTTTGCAGGCATAGCACTTGCAGCCCTCTTCCAGTGGAGAGAAATCATGCACAAAGCGTCCTTTTGCAATGCTGTACTTTCCGCTCTTTGTGTAAACTGCATTATGCCTTGCATTTCTCGTAGGAAATGCGCTGTCGAATACGTCGATGCCCAGAGAAATCGATTCCAGCAGCTCTGCAGGAGAGCCGACGCCCATGAGATACCTCGGCTTTTCCGTTGGTATCGAAGGCATCATGTTTTTCAGAGTTTCAAACATAACTTCTTCAGATTCTCCAATCGACAGCCCCCCGATTCCATAGCCGTCGAAATCCAGCTCCGCAAGTTTTTCTGCACTTTCTTTTCGCAAGTCATTAAAAACTCCTCCTTGAATTATTGCAAAAAGCATTTGCTTCTCGCTTGCGGAGTAAGTTCGTGAGCCTTTACATCTCACCGCCCAGTCCAGCGTTCTCTTCAAGGAGTCCTGCACATATTCGTGGTCGCTTCCATAGGAAGGGCAGTCGTCCAGCACCATCGCAACGTCGCTTCCGAGAGCTTCCTGTATTTCCATGCATTTCTCAGGAGTAAGCAGGTGCTTTGAGCCGTCAAATGGGGAGCGAAATTTAACCCCCTTCTTGCTTACCCCTAAAAGGAAATCCTTCCTGAGCATTTGATATCCGCCGCTGTCTGTGAAAATCGCCCTGCGCCAGCTCATAAATTCATGCAGGCTTCCTGCATTTGTGATAACCTCTACCCCCGGCTTCAGATACAGCAGAAAGGAATTTGCAATCAATGCCTGAGTATGCGTTTCGGCAAGCTCCTCTGAGCTGAGCGTTTTCACGCTTCCCTTCGTGGCAACCGGCATGAATGCAGGAGTATCGATTGCGCCGTGCGCAGTGTAAAGCTTTCCAACCCTTGCCCCGCCGTCTTCGTGGAGAATTTTGAACATGATTCACCTCATTATAAACATAGCATCTCCAAAACTGTAAAATCTATAAGAGTTTTTTATTGCAATTTCATAAGCTTTCAGAATTCTTTCCCTGCCTACGTATGCGCAGACTAGAATCAGAGGCGTGGATTTAGGCAGATGAAAGTTAGTTATCAACCCACTTGTTCGAGTTTTGAATTTATATGGTGAAAAAATGAAAAGGTCAGACCGTCCAGAGGTTGCGCTTATTCTTCCTCTCTCGTCAGCCACGCTTTCGAGGGCTTTGAGTGTTGTGGTTCCAACTGCCACTACCCCTTCCCCCTCATTTATTATTTCTGCGTTCTTATCGTCTATCTCAAAATACTCAGCCTCTGCTTTGTGCTGGACGATGTTCTCTACTTTCACAGGTGCAAATGTCCCTAAGCCTATGTGCAGAGTAATGGATGCGATTTTTATTCCTCTGCTTTCTACCTCTCCGAGCAGCTCTTTCGTGAAGTGCAAGCCTGCGGTTGGCGCTGCTATCGAGCCTGGATTTTTTGCATACACCGTCTGGTAGCGCTCCTTCTCTGTTTTTTGCTTTATGTAGGGCGGAGTTGGCGGCTCTCCATACTTTTCTAAGATTTCTTCAGCGCCGGCATTGAATTCAATTTCGAATTTGCCGCCAGCTGCGCCAGTTATCATCCCCTGTAAATCGTCCTCAAAAAAAATCTCGCTCCCGCTGCGCACCTTCCCTTTCACCAGGCAGTTCCATTTTGTTTCGCTCAATTTCGAGATGAGTAGAACCTCCACCCTCCCTCCAGTTTTTTTCCTGCCGGCGATTCGTGCCGGTATAACCTTTGAGTCGTTGACCACGAGCACGTCGCAGTCTCTGAGGTAATCTACGAATTCGTAAAATTTTCTGTGCTCGATTTTGTCTCCGTTTAGCACCATGAGTCTAGAGGAGCTCCTCGGCTCAACTGGTGCCTGTGCTATAAGTTCTTTTGGCAAGCAGTAGTCGAAATCGTGCAGCTTCATAATTCGCAAACCTTATTAATCCTGTTATATATCGTTAATTATGGAATATATATTGTACTTCATTACTGGCGGGAGCATAGTAACGATTGTTGCATGGCTGGCTAGGATGGGGCATCCCTTCCTTTCTGGCATAGCCTTGGTCTTTCCGAGCATTACCTTGGTGTCTTTTTATTTCTTGGGCAAGTCGGTTGGAAGAGAAGCGGTTTCTACGAGCGCAAAATCTGCACTGCTCGCCACCTTCTTTTTATGGCTGCCTTATATGACTGCCATAGTATATCTCATCCCAAGATTCGGGGTGAATAAGGCTCTTGTCCTTGCGCTGGCGGTTTTTTTAATGCTTGCGCTGATATATGTAAAGTTTATTACGTTAAGATAAACTCAAGGAAAGAGGAAAATGAGAAAAGAATTGGCATACACAAGCATAGGGGCGCTGTTTGTTACAGCCCAGGTATTAACAGCCATAAGGGCAGAGGTTTTCCCATTTTTACCTGAACCTTACAACCTAATGTTCGGCGGGCTGTTTGCATATATTTTAATCTACTGCGTTGCAAATATTTTGAACGAGAGCGAGGGCAGGCGGGAAGGTATAAAGATAATAGTTGTTGGCTTGTTTGCCAATATTCTGTTCCTAGTCAACCTGCGGCTGGAGAATCTGATACCCGAGGCGAAGGGAATTTTTCCAGACTATACAAGCCAGACATTTAACTGGCTGGTTAGTACAGAAGTGCGCATAGTTGCAGGTTCCCTGCTCGCCTACTGCATTGCAATGTGGCTGAACAACTATCTCTACAACAGCAAGCCTGAGAGAAATTTAATCGTCAAGTACATGCTCGCCATTGGCGCTGCGCAGGTGATAGATACGATAGTATTTCACATCACGGCGTATCTGGGGCTTGTAGAATTCAATGCTCTTGTGGGTTCAATTTTCTCAACACTTGTTCTCAAATTTATAATAGCAGCACTTTCGATTCCGATATTCCTCGGAGGTTTGAAAGGTTACAGCTATATTGGAGTTCGATTAGAGAGTAAAGCAGTGCATTAACGGGGCTGTAGGGTAGCCTGGTCTATCCTTCGGGCTTTGGGAGCCTGAGACTCCGGTTCAAATCCGGGCAGCCCCATTTGCGAGAGCAAGAGCGAAAGACTCGCGCACTAGCTAACGCTATTGTCACCCTCGCACCGAAATGATAGCCAGCCTTTCAGAAGGCTGGTTCTAAATCCGGGCAGCCCCATTTCCCAGCACCTTGCCGGCGTTGGCTGGGCGCAAGACTCACGAACTTTAAATTTTCAGAAGTTATCTTTTATAATAACTTTTAAATACTCTTCTACCTGTGAGTAATATCGCATGCCCCGGTAGTGTAGTCCGGCCAATCATGCAGCCCTTTCGAGCTTGTTTGCGAAGCAAACAAAAATCACTTCGCAAAGCGAAGTAAGGCTGCGACGCGGGTCCAAATCCCGCCCGGGGCATTCATTCAGAATGAATGAGAGTATGAGCGACATTCATGCCCTCGCTCTTATAGAGCGAATGCATTTCAATCCACTTCGCCAGCAAGCCCTAAGCGTCTTGTAGAACGAATGCTGGCTTGTGTCTTGACCCACTCTACCACTTGCTCACGCAAGTGCAACCGTGAGTCTCGGCATGAGTGAGCATTCACATCTATTAATGTGAAAAGCTTGCGAGCGAAGTGCTGAGAAAATGGCCGCGATAGTTTAGTGGCAGAATTAGGGACTGTGGATCCCTTGGCTCGGGTTCGATTCCCGGTCGCGGCCCTATAGCCCTTTACAAAATTTATTTTACATGGGATAGTCAGAACATAGTATAGAACCATGACCTAAGGCGTCGACCTTGAAGTTGTATTTATGTGATGGGTTGAATTTCCAAGTCATGGTACATTACATTCGCTTGTGGAGACTCGAACTGATGAGCTCGGGTCTGACGTAAACTCGATAGTGGTGAAACCTAGCTATAATGCGGTAATCCGGTTGATCCTGCCGGAGGTCACTGCTATTGGAGTTCGACTAAGCCATGCGAGTCACCAGTTGCGCAAGTGCTAGCAATAGTTCTTTCGCAACTGGGGCGGACTGCTCAGTAACACGTGGGTAATCTGCCCTCAGGACAGGGATAACCTCGGGAAACTGAGGACAATACCTGATAGGTGGAGAGTTCTGGAATGATTCTTTGCTCAAGACAAATGCGCAAGCATTTGTGCCTGAGGATGAGCCTGCGGCCGATTAGGTTGTTGGCGGTGTAGCGGACCACCAAGCCTGAGATCGGTACGGGCACTGAGAGGTGGAGCCCGGAGATGGGGGCTGAGACACGGCCCCAGGCCCTACGGGGCGCAGCAGGCGCGAAAACTCCGCAATGCGCAAAAGCGTGACGGGGGAACTCCAAGTGCGCTCGCGCAAGCGAGTGCTTTTGCAGAGTGCAAACAGCTCTGCGAATAAAAGCGGGGTAAGACCGGTGCCAGCCGCCGCGGTAACACCGGCCGCTTGAGTGGTGACCACTATTATTGGGCCTAAAGCGTCCGTAGCCGGTTTGGTAAGTCCTTAGATAAATCCACTCGTTCAACGAATGGAATTCTAAAGATACTGCCAGACTCGGGGGCGAGAGAAGTCGGAGGTACTTCTAGGGTAGCGGTGAAATGTTATAATCCTAGAGGGACCACCAGTGGCGAAGGCGTCCGACTAGAGCGTGCCCGACGGTGAGGGACGAAAGCCAGGGGAGCGAACGGGATTAGATACCCCGGTAGTCCTGGCCGTAAACGCTGCGGGCTAGGTGTTACGTCCTCTACGTGGGGACGTAGTGCCGTAGAGAAGTTGATAAGCCTGCCGCCTGGGAAGTATTACCGCAAGGTAGAAACTTAAAGGAATTGGCGGGGGAGCACCACAAGGGGTGAAGTCTGCGGTTCAATTGGATTCAACGCCGGAAATCTCACCGGGGGCGACGGCAGAATGAAGGCCAAGCTGACGACTTTGCTGAACGAGCCGAGAGGAGGTGCATGGCCGTCGTCAGCTCGTACCGTGAGGCGTCCTGTTAAGTCAGGCAACGAGCGAGACCCGTGCCCTTATTTGTCATCCATTTCCGCAAGGAAGTGGGACACGTTAAGGGGACCGCTTGCGATAAGCAAGAGGAAGGAGCGAGCAACGATAGGTCAGTATGCCCCGAATCTCCCGGGCTACACGCGGACTGCAATGGCTGGTACAATGGGTCCCAACTTCGAAAGAAGGAGGAAATCCCGAAAACCAGTCCCAGTTCAGATTGAGGGCTGTAACTCGCCCTCATGAAGCCGGAATCCCTAGTAATCGCGTCTCATTACGGCGCGGTGAATATGTCCCTGCTCCTTGCACACACCGCCCGTCACACCACCCGAGTGAGGTTTAGACGAGGTGCCATCTGAAAAGGTGGTATCGAGTCTAGGTTTCGCAAGGGGGGTGAAGTCGTAACAAGGTAACCGTAGCGGAAGCTGTGGTTGGATCACCTCCTGAGTTTATTCTCGTTCGGTGGTCCAAGTGTTCCCACCTCACTCGAATAAAGCTACTCGCTTTGCGAGTACACTTTTCGAGCGAAGTGTGAGGAACGCAGCACTGAGCGAGAAAAGTCACGCATTGTAGCTAGGCACCTATACCGTCGAGTTTACTTTCCCCTGACGGAAGGGGCCCGTAGCTCAGCTGGAAGAGCGCCCGCTTTGCAGGCGGGATGCCATGGGTTCAAATCCCGTCGGGTCCATGTCTCAGCGCTACGCAATCAAGTATTGCTTGTGCCGAGACCCAAGCAAGAATAACGGTCATTTAGTAATGACAGGTTATGACGCACACAGAGCGTCAAATTACTGTGCAGCTCGTAAGTTACTTTACGAGCGAAGTAGCTGAGTTCATCGTAACTTTGAGGCTTTGCATAAGTCTGGTCGAGCGCAATCTGATTCAGTGTCTGAGTAAGAACTGGATACTTTACGCCACCTAGAGAATGGCTTGGCTCAATACGCCGAAGAAGGGCGTGGCAAGCTGCGAAAATTCCGGGCGAGGCGCACGTAGCCCGAGAACCCGGAGTTCCCGAATGCGATTCGTTTGCAGGTAAAACCTGCAAGTTCCGTAAGGAACGGGAATGCGGGGAATTGAAGCATCTTAGTACCCGCAAGAAAAGAAACTAATAAGGATGCCGTTAGTAAAGGCGATCGAAAACGGCAAAGAGCGATCTGAATCCGCCTGCGAAAGCAGGGGGAGATGTGGTGTTACCGCCTATCCTACTAAGCGAAGCCGAAGTCCCCTGGAAAGAGGCGCCGTAGAGGGTGATAGCCCCGTAAGTATAAGCTTAGGGATACTGGGTAACAGAGAGTAGCGTGGGTCGGATATCCCGCGTGAAGATGGGAGGCATCGACTTCCAACTCTAAATACGTTTTGAGACCGATAGCGCACTAGTACCGCGAGGGAAAACTGAAAAGTACCCCTGGCAGGGGGTGAAAAGAGCCTGAAACTAGGTGGTTATAGCCCGCCGCAGCCTGAAAGGGTAGATTCTCCCCGAAGGAAACTTTCGTGAGGAAGGAGTACGAGGGGAGAGGACCAGGGTTGCGGCATCCGTTTTGAAAAACGGGGCGGGGAGTTTATGGTTATGGCGAGGCTAAGCTCGTAGACGAGCGGAGCCGTAGCGAAAGCGACATGCCCGCACTTGCGCAAGCGAGAAGAGGCGAGGTGTGAAAGCGCCTGGAGTCATAGCCATAAGATCCGAAACCAGTTGATCTAGCCCATGACAGGGTGAAGCGCCTCGAAAGGGGCGTGGAGGCCCGCTTCCGGTGTTGATATGCAAATCACTCGGGTGATCTTGGGCTAGGGGTGAAAGGCTAATCAAAACTGGTGTCAGCTGATTCCTCTCGAAATGTCTCGCAGGACAGCCTGGCTGGAGGTAGAGAGTAGTATAGAGCACTGATTGGGTGTTTAGCTTCTGAAAGGGAGCGGCGTCCTGTCAAACTCCGAAGCTACTTTCGCCGTAGAAGGCCGGAGTGAGGGCGTGGGGGTAAGCTCCATGTCCGAGAGGGGAATATCCCAGACTGGGGTTAAGGTCCGTAAATGCCAGCTAAGTATTAAATAAAAAAGGCGTTCTCGGCCTCAGACAGTGGGAAGGTAGGCTTAGAAGCAGCCATCCTTTAAAGAGTTCGTAACAGATCACCCACCGAGGTCGAGGGCCCTGAAAATCGACAGGGTTAAGTTGGCTACCGATACCCCGGAAGTCCGCAAGGATATTTAGTAGAGAGGCGTCCTGTTTGGGTTGAAGGAAGGGCGTGAGTTCTTCTGAACCGTACAGGATTGAGAATCCCGCTAGTAGTAGCAGCAAAGAATGGTGAGAATCCATTCCGCCGAAGGGGCAAGGTTTCCTCAGCAATGTTCGTCAGCTGAGGGTTAGCCGGTCCTAAGGTCAGCCGTAATTCGAGCTGATCGAAGGGGAAACAGGTTAAAATTCCTGTGCCACCCGGATACGTGCGGCAACGCAAGTTCATTTCTGACACCTCGAGGTAGGTTGAGCAGGACAGTCGTCCTGTCTAAGCGCATAAACCTAGGGAGAGCCGTAATGACGAGAACTAGGTGAAACCGCAAATGAATTTCCGTTAGGAGATTTCAGCCGAGCCTTGGGGTCCGTGAAAAGGAAATGAAAAGGATTCCAGGTGTCCGTACCTAGAACCGACACAGGTGCCCCTAGCTTAGAAAGCTAAGGCGTGTTGGAGTAATTCAGTCAAGGGAATTCGGCAAATTAGCCCCGTATCTTCGGTAGAAGGGGTGCCTACTTCGAGAGAAGTAGGTCGCAGTGACAAGAGGGCTCCGACTGTTTAATAAAAACATAGGCTTCAGCGAGCCCGTAAGGGTGAGTACTGAAACTAACTCCTGCCCAGTGCTGGTAAGTCAAAACCGGGTCCAACCGGTCTAAGCTCCAGTAAACGGCGGGGGTAACTATAACCCTCTTAAGGTAGCGTAATACCTTGTCGCTTAATTGGCGACTTGCATGAATGGATGAACGAGAGCCCTGCTGTCCCTGACTGGAGTCCAGTGAACCTGTTGTGCAGGTGCACAGACCTGCGTCTCCCAACGGGAAAAGAAGACCCTGTGGAGCTTTACTGCAGTCTGTCGTTGTGGTATGGTTGCGGATGTAGAGCGTAGGTAGGAGCCTACGAAACTCGGGCGCCAGCTCGAGCGGAGGCGCCATTGAAACACTACCCATTTGCGGCTATACTGCTAACCACTTCGGTGGGACATCGACAGATGGGCAGTTTGGCTGGGGCGGCACCCCCCTGAAAAAATATCAGGGGGGCTCTAAGGTCGGTTCAACCGGGTCAGAAATCCGGTGTAGAATGTAAGGGTAAAAGCCGGCTTGACTGGAATTCGCGCAGAGAGAATTCCAGGTGCGAAAGCAGGACCTAACGAACCTCCGTGTGCTCCTCGGTGGGGCCCGGAGATGACAGAAAAGCTACCTCAGGGATAACTGAGTTGTCGCGAGCGAGAGCTCATATCGACCTCGCGGCTTGCTACTTCGATGTCGGCTCTTTCCATCCTGGGTGTGCAGCAGCATCCAAGGGTGGGGTTGTTCGCCCATTAAAGGGGATCGTGAGCTGGGTTTAGACCGTCGTGAGACAGGTTAGTTTTTATCTGTTGGGAGTGCCGGCTGCCTGAGGGGAAGGTCCGTCTAGTACGAGAGGAACGGCGGGCCGTGGCCTCTGGTTTATCAGCTGTCCGACAGGGCATGCTGAGCAGCTACGCCATAAGGGATAAGAGCTGAAAGCATCTAAGCTCGAAACCCTCCTCGAAAATAGGCAGCCAATTCCTTGCAACCCTTTTTCTGCTCGAAAAAGCGTTGACGGAAAAAGGAAGGAGGGACTGGTGACAGTAACTCGGCAAGGAACAAAGACACGAGTTAGAAGACTCGGTTGATAGAGCGGGGGTGTAAGCACGAAGGCAACGACGTGTTCAGCCCGCCGCCACTAATAGTCTAAGGTGTCCTTTTCTGAAAGGATGCTGGGTCAGGCGAAAGATCGATCAGAGTTATGCAGAGCTTCATAGAAACGCTTCCTGCTGAAACAAAAAGCAGGTGTATTATTCGCTGGAGAGGGAATTGAAATTGATAGAGCATAGTATTGCAAAGAGTAAGGAAATTTGAAAAAGGAGAGACGGGTGACTCGCAGGAAGCTATGCTCTGGGCCTCTGAATATGAGTCCCTGAAATTCTTAGAAGAGGACAAGCAAGCATTCAGATACGACAATGCCAAGCATCATTCCGAAATTAAAAATTTTCCGCATCACAAACATGTAAAAAGCAGGGTTGTTCCATCGGCAGAAAAAAGTTTGATTTTAGATTTAAACAATATTTTCCAACGTTAGATTCGTGCTATAAATTGTGGCGAGCTGGAGGGCATCTGTCGCCCGCTTTGCGGGTGAGGAAACTCCGCCCATCGCTGCGGAACCCAATCATCCGCAAGGATGAGAATCGAGAGATTCAGCTCTGGAGCAGAAACGACACTTCGACGGAAGCATATCAAGGATGGCGAAAGCCTGAGAGCGACCGGAGAAGATGAAACGGCCAACTTTGGGGATGCAAGCTAAAAATCGCCAACGGGCTCCGCACCCGGCGATAGGTTAAGCGCTAAGACGAATGATGCTAGAACAAAAGGCGGGTTACTCCCAGCACGCCACTTTACTTTTTAATTTGGTGTAGGTAAACTCCTGCACCTTTTTGAACAGTTTTTTAATTTTTGCTGTCTAATCTTTTGGGCATAGCACTATCTTCTCTATCTTTTCCTTTGGTATTATCGTCTCTTTACCATCTTAGTTTTTAAAACGATAGTCGGTATTGGTCGTCTGGCAAAGTATCAAGTTTTTCTCTTCTCCGTATGTGGTAATAACATTTACGAAATCCGCATACTTGGTGAATTCTTCTTCTCCATATTTCATTCCAAGTCTATATATGAGGTATAAAAAAGCGATAGAAATTAATGAAAGGACAGTGTATTGGATGAGAGGTATGTTTGGGGTATAAATATATACCAATACCAGTAAACCGATGAGGGAAAAAGAGTATAAAGTTATCTTCAATGCTTTCTTTTCTTTCCTCTCTCTTTTTTCTACCTTATCGGTGAGTAAGAGGAGCCATAACCACAATCCCCAAAGTGCCAATCCGCTTATTAATATCACATCGTTTAATGATAGGATATATGATTCAGAAGTATAAAAAAGAACAAAAGAAGGCAGAAGGAATATTAAAATAAGAATTAAAAAGAACATGCCAACTGCTGCCAACTGCATTTTGAATTCGTAAGGTGGTATTTTGCGAAGTTTTAAATTATTGCCTGTTATTCTACCAATGTGATAAACATAACCTATCACCAAAAGCACGCCTACAGCAATGCCGCCTATTTGTAAGATTAAAGCTATTGTTCTTTCTACCATACTTAAGTCGTTGGCTATCATTATATTATAGTTCTTTTTTGTTGCATAAAAAACTTAACGCCTACGCGGATTAGAAACACCATCAGCCACGACAAAGGAAGAGTAGCAGTTTTTCAAGTCAATCACAAGTAGAAAGTTTTTTAACCGCCTATCACAATGCTACTTTGGTGACTCTTTGCATCGTATATATCTCGATACAAATGTCTATTGCAGGCCTAGAGATGATAGATCACAGGGAAGGATAGATTTAGAAGCAAAGGCGCTTGAAGAAATTGCACGGTTGAAGGAAGAAAAAAAAGTTTTTATTGTAAGCTCCGATTACGTTAAAATTGAAGTGAAAGAAATAGAAGACGAAGAGAAAAGAGAAGATGTAATAAACTTTGAAAGAGTTTTGTGTGATTTAAATTTTGAACACAGCGACGAGGCAAAGACGCTGGCTTCCAAAATTGTAAGAAGATGCAGCATTGGCGTGCTTGACGCATTGCATATCTCTGCTGCAGTCTTGGTGAATGCAAAATTCTTTCTAACGTGCGATGATGACGTTATTGCTAAAAGAGTTTGCATAGCGAAAGTATTAATAGATAAAAAACAATCCATTAATATACTCAATCCTGTTGATTATCTAAAATCTGAATGGAGGATTAAAATTGAGTGAAGTTAAGAATGAAAGTGTAATTACCCACCTCGTAGGAAAAACTGTTAGAATACCTTTCGACGCTCTAGTCGAAGAACTTGGTTTAAAAGGAGCGGTTCAGTTCATTAGCAAAATCAAAAAAAATTATGGTGATTCTGTTTTTGAACTTAAGGAAAAAACTAAAGACTTGACGATGGAAGATATCGAAAGCAGATTTAAAGCATGGAAAAAAGTGAGATAAAAAAAGTGTTTATCCTCTTCATCTTTATACCTACTCCCAGCACGCCACACCTTCTTATCCTTTCTCCTCCAAACCTCCCTTCAACTCATCTATTTTAGCTTCTAACTTGGCGATCTTGTTCGTGGAATCAGAGAGCTTGCTTTCCTTCTCGGCTATGGTGTTTTTCAGTCCGTCTAATTCCTTTTTCAACGAGCCATATCCCTTCCTCAGCTCTTCCACTTCAGCAGCTTTGGAGGATATGATCTCCTCCCTCTCGCCTAGATTCTCTTCCAGCTTTCTCGTCTTATCCTCCAGGTCAGATGTTTTACTTATTAGCTTTTCTGCTTTGGATACCTTCTCTTCATAATCAGAAAGCCTGCCAACCTTTTCAGCCAGATTTTCTTTCAGGACATCCAGCTCTTCCTCCAGCAAAAGGCTTTTCTTCTCACGCCCGAACAACCTCTCAACTATGCCTACTTCTTTTTCAAATTCAGGTCCGATTGCTGCTTTCAGATCTCCCAGCCTGGCTTCTAGGCCAGCTGCCTTCCCCTCGTAATCAAAAAGTTTGCTTTCCTTTTCAGCTATGCTCTTCCTCTGGTTTTCTAACTCAGCTTCCAGCGAGGCAGATTTTTCGGTCAGCTTTTCTATCTCAGAGGTTTTTAAGGAAATGCTGCTATCTTTCTCCTCCAAACCTCCCTTCAACTCATCTATTTTAGCTTCTAACTTGGCGATCTTGTTCGCTGAATCAGAGAGCCTGCCTTCCTTCTCGGCTATGGTGTTTTTCAGTCCATCTAATTCCTTTTTCAACGAGGCAGATTTTTCGGTCAGCTTTTCTATCTCAGAGCTTTTTGCAGATATAACCTTGTCCCTTTCACTCAGATATCTCTCCAGCTCCTCTACTATCCCCTTTTCTTTGCCCTCTTGACTCTCCATTTTCATGACCCTTTATTTAGCATTATTTATGTTCCTCCAGCCTTATTAATCCTTGCAGCCTCGGCGATGGCCCTAGCAGCTCCAACCAAATAATCGGCATGCGCTTCACTAAGCTCTGTCTTATCAGCAACCTCGCTCACCGCTGCATCAGCTAGATCTTTTACCGTCGCAAATCCGGCGTTGGTTAACCTCTTTTCATACGTTTTCTCTACACCGGCTATCACCGCTGTGCTCATGCCCATTAGCTCTCTCGGATCCCTCGTCTTATATGGTATGGCCAGATACACGGTACGCAACTCGCGTACAATCGCTCCTTCCCAGATACTTTTTATTCCAACGATGATCGACAGGGATAATGCCTTCAATCTTGCCTTTGAGAGAGAACCTCCCACCCTTAGAAATAATGCGCTTATCTTTTCATTTGTTGAAAAAAGAACCTTTGTGAAATACTGGGTAGATGTTACAATGCCTCCAGTCAGTTTTTGCTTACCGCCAACTTCTATTCTTTGCCCGATCCTGCTTAGTGATTCACCTGTCTCCCTTATGTAGGCCATCTTACCAGGAATTCTTGTTATAAAGATAATCCCGATTATAAGGGCAATCCCGATTGCCAGATATGCTAAAGGCATGTAATCTGCAGGTTGCTGAACAGCCTTAGCAGTAACGGTAATTGGGATAGAAGGGCTTTTTGCATGATACACCTCCCCATAAGAATCCTTGTAGGTCACATCCAGATCAGGCAGTTGATAGGTAATCCTTTCTAAACCCTTCAGGTCCTGAGCCTTTATTGTATATGAAACAATCGTTGAGCGTCCCGGCTCTAGTTCTCCTGCCCAATTGGTTACTACCGACCCCAATCCCTCTGGAGCAGAATCGGTCAGTTGTATATTAACGGCCTTACTGCCCCCGGTATTTTGTATCGTTATATGGACCGTTGCGCCCTCTTCCTCTACCAAATCCGATTTCGTGATAGATCTCAGTACAATTAGGTTCGGAGGCATAACCTTGGGTATCGGTTTTATTGAGGGTGCCAATTTCTCGTTTTCGAGGAAATACACCCTATTATCCTTAGAGCCAGCTGAGGTATACCTGCCGTCTGAGGAGATAGAGACAGCAGTAACGTGATGGTCGGTTGCATATTTTCCTAATAATCCGTCTGGCCCAAAGAAATAGACATTGTTGTCGAAAGAGCCAGCCGCTATGTAACTGCCATCTGCCGAGATCGAGACATCCCAGACCTCATCATTGGTCTTGTATTCCCACAGTAACTTTCCAGCAGAATCAAAGAGATAAACGCTGTTATCCCTGGAGCCAGCAACCACGTACCTGCCGTCGGAGGAAACAGAGACTGACCAGACTGTGTCTTTAGTTTTGTGTTTCCATAGCAATCTACCGGTCGAGTCAAAGAGATAAACGTTGTCGTCGAAAGAGCCGGCAGCTATGTAACTACCATCAGAAGCCATAGAAACGCTAAGGACGATATCTTCAGTTTTGTAGTTCCATAATAACTTTCCAGTTGAATCAAAGAAATAAACGCTGTTATCCTTGGAGCCAGCTGCTATGTACTTTCCATCCGCTGAAGTGGAGACACTAAGGATACCATCGCCAGTTCTGCGGTTCCACAGCAAGCTTCCGGTTGAATCAAAGAGATAAACATTATTGTCAAAAGAGCCAGCGGTTATGTACCTGCCGTCGGAGGAAACAGAGACCGACCATGCCGTATCCCTGGTCTTATACTCCCATAGCAGGCTACCAGTAGAATCAAAGAAATAAACGCTGTTATCCTTAGAGCCAGCTGCTATGTACTTTCCATCTGCGGAAGTGGAGACAGACCATACAATATCTCCTGTCTTATACTTCCACAATAACCTCCCAGCCGAATCAAAGAGATAGACATTGTTGTCAAAAGAGCCAACTGCGGTGTATTCACCACCCGCAGAGGTAGAGACCGACCAAGCACCGGAACCAACCTCATAGTTCCAGAGCATAGGGGCTCCTTCTGCGCAGACTATTGGTACAAGGGGTAAAAGGATTAACAAGACGCCGATTTGTTTTCCGTCTATAGTCATTTATCTCCCTCCCTGTCAATTAGCCTGTTTACAATCTCGTCGTAGGTCTCCCTCTTATATCTCTTTTTTTTCTTCAACCTCTTCAGGGTCTTGGAATCGACCTGTATCGTGGTTTTTAGCATTTCGTCCTCTCTCCTTAAGGTAACCGGTATCTATAGTATCTATATAATATACATATAACTGCTATATAACCGTTCCCCCAGCGCAACGTATTCATCAAATTTTTGTGGAAAAAGGCGTTGGGACAACGATTGAGCAGGGATGCAGGGGCGCACTACTATATGGCGAAAAGGCGGTCTAGTCCACTTCTCCTGGTGCCATGACGATTGGGGTGCCCCCCAATTAGAGGTAAGAAATAAGGGATAACCTATAAATCACCAGCAGGTAACTTTCTTTCATACATGAACTTCGATTTTGGACGCCCTTTATGAGTTGGACGACAAATGAGAGAAAAGTTAAGTTAGTTAGCATATTAGAATTATTGCTCTTCGTATTAGGCGTATTTTCC
>JBDRDL010000004.1:0-4295 GCA_043820925.1 Methanobacteriota archaeon
AGCGAGGTTCATCAGAAGCTGGAAAAACTGGATATGTTAATACCGCGAGTAAAGGCAACGAGAGAGGAGCTTGCAGACCCGCAGGTGGATTTGGATATTCCAAGAGAGTCCCTGAGAGTAAAAATCCTGAGAAGTAATAAAAATGTCTTCGCCTATCTGGGCCGAATCGACAAGGCAGTTCGGAAGAATGGCAACGTCTACATAATCGACGACAGAGTATCGAGAGTTATAAGGAGCGAGCCTTTCCAGAGTAAAATACTGCAGCTCTCCGGCTACTGCGAGGGATTTTCAAGAAACTATGCAGGGCTGCTGAAGTTCAGGGACATAATTTTTCAAATCGTGCAGAGAGATTTGGATGGAAACGTTATCTCAAATTACGTGCAGAAATACGATAGGAAGCGAAAGAGATTTCTGCTTGAGAATTTCAAAAATTTCGAGCACATCTATAACAGAGAAATTCCTCCGGAGCACTGCAACAGCGCCGCAAAATGCAGTGCGTGCAGCTATGACTGCGACTTTAGGTTGTGAGCCATGCTTCCAAAAAATTATTTTCCATATCCAAAGTACCGCCGGTTTCAGGACGAGCTGATAGACGTTATGTATCGCTCAGAACAGTTGCTTTGCAATGCCCCCGCAGGTGCGGGCAAGTCCGTCTCTGCGCTGTGCGGCTTTCTCGCCGATAGGAGTGGGGAGGAAAAAATTGTTGTGCTTACGAGAACGAAATCTCAAGGGAGGATTTTCCTGCAGGAAATGGCTGCGATTTCTCAGCACGTAAATGAGCCTCTCCTGACGATTCAGCTCAGAGCAAAGCAGGAGATTTGCCCTGTTTTCAGGAGCGAAGAAACGAACTATGAAGAGTTCGTGCAGCTGTGCAGGCTGAAAGAAGACTGCCCCTACAGGGAAAAGTTCAACGAAAATATCAATGTCCTGCAGGGACTTGCTGAGACAATCGCAGAGGAAAATTTGAAAGAAGGAAGATATGTTGAGTATCCTGACTTGGTTAAAAAAGTATCAGAGTACGGCTGCCCGTATCTGGTTCTGAAAGAGCTGCTGAGATTTTGCGATGTTGTCGCTGCCTCCTACCTCTACTTACTAAATCCCTTTTTGAGGAGCATATTCCTGAACAGGCTGGACTGTTCTATGGGGGACCTGTTCTTAATACTGGACGAGGCGCACAATTTGCAGAACTTGGAGCTTCTGGGCAGGCAGCTGAGCTTGGATACTGTAAACCTTGCTTCGAAAGAGCTATGCTATGATTTTTCAAATGTTTATTCAATTTTCGAAGGAGAAAATTCAGAGCTGGATATACTGAATTTTATAGAGCCTGACGAAATTTCTTTTCTGCACAGGCAGGGGATGGAAATACTGAAAGAGAGGCTGGGCAAAGGAAGGAAGTTATCCTACACGTTTAGGGTAGCTTCTTTTCTTAGCAGCGCTGCTCAGGCAGGGCAGGAAGAGAACTGGATGTTCTTCAGGCAGGATGGCAAGCTTCATTTAAAGCCGATTTTTCCCTCGGAGACAATAGAGCCGCTCAAAGAAGCCAAGAAGCTTCTGCTGATGAGCGGAACTCTGGAGCCGCTTGAGGGGTATAAAATTTTATATGGACTGGAGAGCGCAGAGACCTTCTGCGTGCCGAATGTATTTCCGGGGCAAAACTGTGCTTACTTCGGGATAAAAAGAGGATTAAATACGAGCTTAAAATCCAGGGAAAAATTTGGAAGCGAGCTCTGGAAGAGATATGCAGCTGCGATAAATAGTATCCACAAAACTTCTTCAAAAACGAGTCTCGTTTTCTTTCCTTCCTATGACATCGTGAGGGAAGTCAGCAAATACATGGATGCACTCTGCGAGCCGAACAGCGGCAGAAAAACCGACGAGTTCTGGGCTGGGTTGAGAAGCAAGGATAAAAAAATTGTCTTCGCTGTCTCAGGCGGCAAGCTCTCTGAGGGCGTTGAATACACGATAGAGAAAGAGAGTGTGATAGGCAGCGTAATCGTGGCCGGCTTTCCGTTTCCAGTACCGGATTTCGAGATGGAGGTGAAGAGCAGATACTACGAGCAGAAGTTCGGCTATGGAAGAGCTTTTTTCCTGCTTTCGATTCTGCCTATGCTGAACAAGGTTCTGCAGGGCATAGGAAGGGCGATAAGAAGCGAAAGAGATAAGGCTTCAATAATTTTCTTGGACGACAGAATAGAATATTTCAGATATTTTCCAGAGGAGATTAGGCACGAGCTGCAGGTTTGCAGCGCAAAAGAGATAGCAGAAGAAGTCAGACAGTTTCGTACTTAAAACTCTGGATTTCCATTCGCTCTGGCAAAACGCCTTTCTCCTTCATTAAATTCTTATGCACGTATATCGGAGTACCGCTCTTCAGAGCGAGTATTATGCTGTCCGATGGGCGGGCGTCTATTTTTATCGCTGCCCCGTTTCCTGCTGCAATGGTAGCGTAGTAAATCTCTCCCTCCAGCCTATCTATAGAAACGTAGGCAAGCCTCATATTCGCATTGTCCAGGATTTTTTTAATCAAGTCATGCGTTAGCGGTCTTTCGGCTGGAATATTGCGCATCGTCCTGACCATCTCACGTGCTTGGTCAGCTGCGACGTATATGGGCAGGACTTCGCTCGACGCATTCTCGCCCAGAAGAACAACTCCTCCTTTTTGATATAGCATAACATCTTTTACTGTTACCTCGACGTAGCCCTCTGGAGCCACGACTTGCAGCGACTCGTCAGCAGGTTGCATGTAAAAATACAGCATTATAATTGCAAATCCTGCAAGAATGCCAATGATTAATCTCATATATCTGACGACCTACATTTATTCAGAAGAACTAGCTAGGAAATACGAGGACGGATTCTTTGAGCTGCGGTAGCCGGCTTCTCTACTATGACGCTTGCCAGTCCCTTCCTTTTGCCCGTAAGCATCTCATAGCGCAGCATTTCTTCGGCGTCGAAGTAAATCTCATTACATTTAACGCACTTCTGTCCCAGCAGGTGGATTCCATCTCTAACTACTGCGACATCTTCCAGCTTTCCACCACAAAGACATTTATCTATTTTTTTCATGGTTTGCCTCTTCTTAACTTTAGATGAATCAGGATTATATAATTTTCCTTCTCTGCGTAGACCAGTTCCCAGAAACCTCCTTTTGTCGGCTTTGTGACACAGCTCTTCTCTCTGCTTTCCGGAACATGCCTGCCTTCGTCCAGTATCTCGTGGACCAAATCTAACGACTTGGTTTTCAAATCGTTTTGAGAATCTCATAGTATCAATGCCTTTTAAACTATGACGATTTTAAACCATCGCCTCGATATCGCAATTGCAGGTAATCCTGCTCGTTTTGCCTTTCCTGTAGATCACTTCCGCTTTTTACTTTTCAATCAATAAGATACTTATCTGCCTTTGGCAAGAGCGCTGGGGAAGTATTTTTAAAATATGAAGTGCTGAGAAGCTGATGGCAAAGGTAAAGCCTCCGGAGGGATTCAGATAAAAGGTTCTAATCCCTTCTTGCAAAAATAGTTGTAACTCCTCTTTTTCAGGTTTATTTTTACTTTCACCCTGCACGTCCGTGAAGCAATTATACTCTACTTCTCCAACCTCGTTTTGGTGAAAAACATGCATGAGAAGAAGAGCGCCTTTATATCTATTAAGGATTTCGGTAGCGCAGGAAAACTAATCTCGCAGATAAAGAAGCTCTGGAAGGATAGAGACTTTCGGAAAGCACTTGAGCAGAAAATTCAGGGTCCAGCGTTTGAGAGAGCTGGAGCGCTGCTAATTAAACAACTCGCAACGGAGGGGGGGAAGTGAATCCGAGATTCAGGAAAATCGAGGCAGTTGGAAGAACGTCTCGCTATCGCGTTGCCTGGAAATACGAAAACGGAGAAAGCTACAGCAGCGGAGTTGAGATAACCACGGTCTCGAATGGTGCTTTCAGCGAGCTCGTTTTACACAAACCTTACGGCGAGGCGGTAAAGCTCACAAAAATAGACCTGCGAATAATTGCAGAGCTGCTCAGGCAGGGAATAATCGCAAAGGAAGAGGTTGGATTACAACCAGTCGGTCAAGAGCGACCGAGCAACGAGCACAGCGAGTTGGGAGGGAGGTATTGAAATGAATAAATTTTTAGTTGCAATTCTTGTTTTAGGGCTTCTGGAATTTTTTTCTGCACCGGTTCTCGCAGGCGAGCAGGCAGCGTGGTGGGACGGCAACTACCTGCACAGAAAGCAGATTACAATTACGAACAACGCTGGTTCTACTTTGGAATCTGGGTATACAGTAAACTTTACATTAGACCA
>JBDRDL010000005.1:0-11630 GCA_043820925.1 Methanobacteriota archaeon
ACCTCTGTTATGATAGCGGTATCCGGAGGTTTCAGGGTCTATGTAGCTTTCTTGTTGTTGGGCGTCAAGCCGGAAGTAACTATATGCCTCGCAATGATTTTGATAACTTATGCTACCTATACCTTGGATAGAGCAGTAAAAACTAAGGAGGATGAGATTAACCGCAGGGGAGAAGAGAGCGCAAAGAGAAGTCTTGCCCTTCTTGTAGTGGGCGCTTCCCTATTAGTCGCTATTTTAATTCTGATTAAGCAGGGAATTTCTCCTCTCATAGCCTTCTTCCCGTTTATGATAGGCTTTGCGTACAGCAAGGGTATTAAGATTGGGAAGATTTCGCTTAAGCTGAAGAGGAGCTTGGGAATAAAGAATATAGTAGTAGCATTCACTTGGGCTTCCACTATCTGTGCCTTAATATACTCTTGGGCCGGGAGTTATTTGCAGCTGCTCTTGATTTTTGCTTTCTTCTTCCTCAAGAGTTTCATAAATACTGTGATATGCGACTGCAGGGATGTAAAGGGAGATTCGCTGGCAGGCTTGACCACGCTTCCGGTATACTTTGGGGAAGCAAGGACTAAGATGATTCTCCAGCTCCTCCACTCCTCCTTTCATTTAAGCGTAATAGCTCTTATTCTTCTAAAATTAATCGAATTCGAAACGATTATTCTGCTTTACAGCTGGATGGCAGGCATGATTTATATTCCCCTATATGCCAACAGCAAAAAGACAATTTTCAGGAGCGCAGTAGTTCACGGGGAGTGGGTGCACATGCTCATGTTCAGAAGTATTGCGATTCAACTTTCTCGGAGCGCTTCTCATAGTAGCTGAACAAATCCTCGCCCCATTTTAAAGCAGATTTTTCACTGCTTATGATGTTCCTATAGAAGTCGTATTCGCCACTTTTCAAGAACAGTCTCATTGAGAGGAAGAAATCTGTTACAGTGAAGGCAACTTTAATTTCCTCCTCGCATACCATCATTTTTACATTTTTGTATTTCAGAAAAGTCTCCAGTTCTCTTCTGTGCTCTCTCTTTATGCCTTCTAAAACATTTCTTGTTAGTATAAGCGATACGTTTGCTCCGTTTTCAGCTAGGATAAGAAACGCCTTTGGATACTCGGGATGCAGCACTGGAGAAACTCCTCTTATCCATTTTGATTTTAGGAGATTTTTTATATATTCGTCATGGGGTTTAAAAATCTCGGTTGGAGTGCTCCTGAAAATTTTGTAATCTCCTAGTTCGTGGATTCGCAGGCGAAATTCCTCCGGAATTCCGGAGATTTCGTGCTCTTTCCAGAATTCTTCATTTTCTTCAAACGCATTTAATGTCTTAACAAATTGATTGAAAGATTCAGCTATTACGCTTCCAATTTCTGTCAGAGCGTACTTCTTATTTGTCCGACAGATTAAATTCTTCTTTTCCATCTTTCTGATTTGCGGCAGTACGCCAGAAGCTGTAACTTGCAGAGAACTTCTAATTTCCTCTAGAGTTTTTGGTCCGTCTCGCAATAGCAGGAAAAGATTCCTTCTTTTCTCAGAAAGGGTAAGAATGTCTAATAATTTTGGCTTTCTTTCAACTTCCGCCATTACTCGCCCCCATGTTTATTTAGAGTTTTTACTAATAAATCTTCCTTATGAAAATTTTAATTTTCAAAAAATTACTTTATCCTATTCCCGCAGTACGGGCAGAATTTTCCATCGCCCGGAATCTCTTTCTTGCAGTTTTCGCAGTCTACAACGCTGAAGAATTTTATCTTTACTGGCCTTCTTGCTATTGATCGAATTTTCTGCGTCGCTTGCAAGTATGTTCCGCTATTCTTTACCATAAGCTCAAAATTCCTGTACCGCTCCATTCTCCTCAAGATATTTTTTATGAGCATTCCAAGAATTTTTGAAAGAACGGCGGCGATAAAATTATATACATTTGAAATAACCGGCAGGGAAAGTATAAACCCGATGAAGAGCAGCGCAGCATTTAAAAAAATCGCAAGAATGCCGGTTACGTAGCTGAAAATCAGGATAAAAATTCCGATGAGCTTAGAGGAAATTTCCCTTGGAATACCGTCTCCAAATAAATATGCAAGGAAGAGGAAAAACACGGCAGCGAAAATTAAAATCAATCTTTGAGTTGTAATGTGCAGGCTTGTCATATGCATATCTCTACCCTATCGTACGTGTTAGTTACATAAAACTTTTCACGTGCTCTTTAGAAGAATTAATATACAACGAATCCGCAAGTATATAAATAAAAGAGTCATGCTCCTTTCTTCGAAATTTCAGAAATGGAGATAGATACTAATAACATATACCTACGTGATTTTGATGGAGGACCAAACTGGTAGATCAAAACAAGATAGTTTGACTATGAGCGATTGGTTAGCATTCCTAGAAACCCGATCCAGTAACTATATTGCGGCCATGGCACTAGGAGCTAGCATTCTAGCTATTACAGCAGTTGCGTTAAGCTTTTTAGGAGAGGATATCCAACAACTTGTTGGATTACCTGGTCTAGCAATATTATTTATTTTGCTTGGAATAGCTCTACTTATTATATTACTCACCGACAAACTTGCAGGCGCCTCTTTAGCGGTGGACGCCTCAGAGGCTAAAAGGATTTCTGATATGATCACAGAGGGGAGGAAAATTAAGACCGTTGAGGATGTAAAAAGAGAGTGGAAGAATAGAGCTAAAAGCTTGAGGCAATTGATAGAAAAGAGAAAACAATTACGAAATTAAGTCTAGATTTATTGAATAAGTAGATAATTCAAAATTGAGGTGTATCACTAAACTAAAACACCCTATCCTATTTATAAAGGAATTACTAAAATGAAAGGCATGAGGGAAGTAATCTACAAGCATGCTTTGAAAAACGCTCTCGACTACGGCAGGGCGGACTCAAGGGCAGTTCTCGGCAAGGTTCTGGCAGAGCTTCCAGAGATGCGAAAAAAAGTGAATGAAATTTTGCCTGCCGTCGAGGAAGTTATACGTGAAGTAAATTCACTGCCCAAGGAAAAACTGAGCGAGGAGATTAAGAAGTACGAGTTCATTGAAAAAAAAGAGAAGAGGACTGAGCTTCCAGAGCTGCCAAATGCAGAAAACGTTGTTCTGCGCTTCGCTCCAAACCCGAGCGGACCTTTGCATATAGGGCATTGCAGAGCGGCGATTCTAAACGACGAATATGCTAAGAAATACAACGGAAAATTCATACTGCGCCTGGAAGATACCGACCCTGCGAGGGTTGACCCACGGGCTTACGACCTTATACTTCACGACCTCGAGTGGCTCGGCGCCTCCATCGACGAAATAGTCATTCAGTCTGACAGGCTGGAGGTATACTACGAATATGCAAAAAAGCTCATTGAAATCGGCGCTGCATACGTTTGCACCTGCCCGCAGGAAGAATTTCGGAAGCTGAGGAACAGCGGCGCAGCGTGCAAGTGCAGGGAAAATAGCGCAGCAGAAAACCTGAGAAGATTCGCCAAAATGTTCAAAGAGTACAAAGAAGGAGAAGCAGTCGTCAGGGTGAAGACTGATTTGAAGCTGCCTGACCCTGCGATGCGCGACTTTGTAATTCTGCGCATAACCGATGAACCCCATCCAAGAGTACACAGAAGAGTTTACCCGCTTTACAACTTCTCGGTAGCCGTGGACGACCATCTCATGAACGTTACGCACGTTTTGCGGGGTAAAGACCACATAATTAACACCAGAAAGCAGGAGTTCATTTACGATTACTTCGGCTGGAAAAAGCCGGAGTTTATCCACTACGGACTGTTAAAAATCGAAGGTCTGGAATTAAGCACCTCGCTCATGGCCAAGGGAATAAAGGAAGGCATTTATTCGGACTGGAGCGATGTTAGACTGGGCACGCTGCTTGCGATGAAGAGGCGGGGAATCCAGCCTGAAACGATCCGAAAAGCTATGTTAGATGTCGGAATAAAAGATACAGACATAAGCTTCAGCTGGAAGAATCTATATGCTTACAACAGGGGGATAATCGAGCCGAAAGCAAATCGTTACTTCTTCGTATCCTCGCCGAGGGAATTGCTCGTAGAAGGCTGCGCTGATAAAACAGTCTATGCCCCACTGCATCCAGACTTTCCAGAGAGGGGGAAGAGAAAGTTAGAGATAAAAACAGAGCAGAAAAAAGCCAGAGTTTATATCTCGCAGCAGGATTTCGAGGCTTTCAAAATCGGAGAAGTCGTCAGGCTCATGGAAGCTTTCAACGTCGAAATTTTGTGGATAGAGGAGAATAAAGTATTCGCAAAATTTCACAGCGATGGCCTGGAGGAGGCAAGAAGAAGAAAGGCGAAGCTTGTCCACTGGGTTCCTGGAGAGAACGTAAGGGTCAGGGTTATCGCTCCAGAAGGAGGAATTGAAGGGCTGGGCGAAGCAAATATAAGAAATTTAAGAGCAGGAGATATAGTGCAGTTCGAGAGATTCGGCTTTGTTCGAATAGACGAAGCTCAAAAAGAGACAGTGGCGTACTTTGCACACAAATAGTTATAGCGTTGCAATCTTTGGTATTCGCAGCTTGTGCTTGTTTTTTTCCATTCTTTCTTTAAGCCTATGCACGAGTTTTGTTTGAATGCCGAGCTTTTTAACCACCTGCTTCGGCTTCAGTTTTTCTTCCACCAAGCTGTAGAGAATTTTATCTATCTCCTCGTAGGCAGCGCCCAATTCCTGCTCATCTGCTTGCCCCTTCCACAATCCTGCACTCGGCACTTTCTCTATGATTTTTTTGTCTATGCCGACGTAGAGGGCGAGCTGCCTCACCTGCGTTTTATATAAATCCCCTATTGGTAAGAGGTCGCAGCCTCCGTCGCCGTACTTGGTGAAGTAGCCCAGCAGCAGCTCTGTCTTGTTTCCGGTGCCCAGGACAAGTTTATTGCTCAAGTTAGCAGCGAGGTAGTTGAAAATCATTCTCACCCTGGGTTTTACATTCCCCCAAGCAACTTTTTCTGCTTTGCTGCCGTGCTTTATTTTTGGAATTTTTTTTTCAAATGCGTGCATTACATTATTTATTTCTATTACCTCATAACCAATGCCGAGCTCTTTCGCAAGTTTTGCAGCATCTTCCAAATCTTTTGGGTCGCTTACTCCTTCCTCAGGCATGAGAAGCGCATACAAACGATTCCCCAGCGCCTTGCCGGCAAGCTTCGCAACGAGAGAAGAGTCTATGCCCCCGCTCAGCGCCACAACCGCTCCACTGGCTTTTGCGCTCTCTACTTCAGAGCTGATGAAATTTATTATTTTTTTCCTGCAGCGCTCTAACTCCCTTTCACCGAGCCTCAAACCCATACTACCAACCATATTTTTATATATGCACTGCTTAAATAATTATTTGGAGAATTTCGGATGTTCGGAAGATGGTTTAAAAAAATTTTCAATATATTCAAGAAAAAGAAGGTAATTCAACTCGGCTTTTACGGTCCTGTCAATGCCGGAAAAACTACCCTCGCTAACAAGATTTCCATGGACTGGTTGGGGAAGGAGGTCGGTGTCGTTTCTGAGATACCGCATGAAACAAGACACGTGCAAAAAATCGAGAACGTTGTGGTAAAGACGGACAACGGCGAGCTGAACATGAACCTCGTGGACATGCCTGGCATTGCGACGCAAGTAGACTACAGGACTTTCGGTGCTTACGGGCTGAGCGAGGAGGAAGCCAAGGAGAGAGCCAAGGAAGCCACGAAGGGAGTTATCGAGGCAATAAAGTGGCTGGACAATGTGGATGCTGTTCTCGTCGTTATGGATTCGGCTGATGACCCCTATACCCAGGTAAATATAACAATCATCGGAAACCTCGAAGCAAGAGGCATACCGACGATTATTGTAGCAAATAAAATAGACCTGCCGAATTCCTCGCCCTCCAGCATAGAGAATGCGTTTCCGCAGCACGTCGTAATACCGGTATCAGCAGCCACTGGAGAAAATATCGAAAAGCTCTACGCCACCATACAGGAGCGCCTGGGTTAGGTGAGAAAAATGGAGACGACAGCAACCGTCAAAACCGCTTGCGAAGCAAGTTCGCAAGTCTTGCGCCCAGCTAACGCTGACGATTTACGTCGTGCTATTTCGCTGCGCTCAATAGCACATAATTCTTTTGGGGTGATAGACCTTTTCTTCTTAAGAAAAGGGTTATAGGTGATAAAAATGGAGATACAGCTGGACTTCATATCCTCAGATTCTCTTTCCACAAAGAGTTCTCTGGAGAAAATCGATTTAATACTAAACAGAATAAAAAAGAACGTCATAGTCGTGCTGGAGGAGGGGCTCACTCCGTTAGAAGAGACAGAACTCATAGAGGCGACGATGCGGGAAATTGATGCCAAGGATTTTCACGGCATCGAATTCTACAGGATAGACCACAAGGCCAGGAGGCTGAGAGAGAAAATCGCTAATTACATTGCTGGAAAAAAAATGGGCATGACTATCGTAGGTCCGACGAGAGTGGTCGAGGCTATAAAGAGGGAGCCGGACTGCATATCCATGCTCGCAAGAGGGGGTGAAGAGTTATCCACAAGTGCACAAGGTGCGGGAAAATCTACGAAAAAGGCTCGGAAGCCCTCCTGAAAGGCTGCGAATGCGGCAACAGGCTTTTTTTGTATTTCAGGAAGATTTCTGATAGTAAGGCTTCTGAATTAAAGAGCAAGGGTGCTGCCAGAGAAATAAAACCAGACATATGGAATATAAAGGTGAAGAACGGTGTTTATGATATCGACATCGCTTCCCTGATGAAAGACGAGCCTGTCATAGTTGCTGGCGACGAGGGCAGATACATACTCAGCTTATCTTCTGTATTCAAAAAAGGAAAGAGGATTAAAAAATGAAAATCACGGGGGTAATCTTTGCCGGCGGTTACGGCAAGCGTTTGATGCCTATAACCGAGAAGACTCCAAAACCGCTGCTTGAGCTGAGGGAAGAGTATACCATCTTAGATAAACAGGTATCTGATTTTAAATATGCAGGAATAAGCAAAGTTTATCTCCTCATAGGTCATCTCGGTGATAAAATTAAGGCACGTCTGGGCAGCAAATATAACGGCGTGAGCATAAAATACCTCGAAGAAGACAAGCCACGGGGGACGCTGTGGGCGCTGAACAACGCCTTGAGAGCCATTAAAGAAGACATTTCCGTAAGGAAGCTTCCTATCGGAATCGTAGTGAGAAACGGCGATGTGGTAACTGACATAAATATAAAAAATTTAATCAAGGTGGCGCAGAAGAACAATGACCTGATAACGATAGCAGTTACTAAGATGCAGAGCCCCTACGGAATCATAGAATTTGCTGACCGCAAGATTACTTCTTTTAAAGAAAAGCCAACGCTAGAGCTTTACATAAATGCAGGCATTTATTACATAAAGAAAGGGGCATTTCCCTACTTCGCAAAGGAGTACGACAGAAGAGAAATAGAGCACACCGTATTCCCTGAGCTTGTCGAGGAAAGGAAAATTGCGCCCTACTACGAGAACTGCTTCTGGCGCAGCATAGACGGCATAAAGGATTTGGAGGCAGTAAGAAAAGAATACGAGAACAAGCAAGACAAGCCGTGGGGCTATGAGAAGACAATGGTCAACAACGAGAAGTATTTAGTCAAGGAGCTCTACATAAAGAAAGACTTCAAAACCTCGCTGCACTATCATCCAAATAAAGACGAATCGCTGCATGTACTCGAGGGCGAGGGATATATAGATTTTGAGAATAAAAGAATCAGCGCAAATGCCGGAAGCGTAGTAAGAATAGAGCCAAAGAAAATACATTCAATCGTCGCAGTCGAAAATCTCAGAATTTACGAATATTCCACGCCTCACCCGGACGATACCGTCAGAGTAAAAGACTATTACGGGCGCAGGAAGTAGGGAGCAGGCTAAAGCTGCCGTACAAGCATTTGTTCTACGTGCACATTCAGGGTTTGCAGAGCGCCTGCGAGGAAAGAGGTAGCACCTCAGCCGGCTGTTTAATTTTTTTGCTGAATGCTAACCCCTGCTTATAACTATCTTTTTGTCCTTTACCGTAAAATTGAGCTCGGTCCCTTCTCTTATTTTCAGCGCATCTGCGATTTCTTTGGGCAACCTAACTGCGATGCTGCCTCCAAGACTGAAGGCTTTTCTCTTGAATAGCTCAACCAGCCTATCATGCTCCCTTTCGTCGACCCACTCGTCTTTGCACTTCAGGCAGACTTCTACCTGCGCAAATACTCCTTTCGCTATTTCTTTCTTTTCTTTCACCAATTTGCTCTCGCAAAACGGACACTTCGTCATAATCATTCCTCAACTGTTATTATCCAGACTATTCCCTGTCTAATTGTATAAACGAACCTTATTTTCGAATCTCCAATCCTGCCCTCAATAATGCCGATGTTTCCTTCCTTTTCGACTTTCTTGATGTGCCTCCCTGTCTTCAGGTAGTGCCTCACCTCCTGCGTATCCATCTGAAACCTTTCTCTCAGCATATCAGAGGCATGCTTCGTGTATTTGATCGGCAGGAGATGGAAGTCTTTCATTCTCTTTCAATACTGAATAGATACTGAAAGTATATATAATTAACGTCTTCAATTTGAATGAGTTCCAGCAGCCCTCATCTTTGCTGAAGGAGCTGCCCCTTTGCCTGTCAACGATAAACCCTGCCTTAGAAAGAGCCTTGATAACTTCCCCCACACTAGCCCGTGGCAACTTCAAACTACTACCTCTGCAGCTTCTCCTTTTACCTTGGCGCCGTGCTCAAGAGGCTCGAGATATGTGTGTTTTTATTTATATTAATAGTAAGGGCGTGGTGCTGGAGGCAAAATACGGGAAAACTCACAAAAGTGTATATATCTTGCAATGACAATTGACAAATAGGTGCCCAAATTTACTGGGGGCGTGGGCGACTTTGATGAAGACTAGGAGCGGAATGAAGTGTTGAATAATTATTCACCCGGTGATTAATGTGACCAAATTAAGAGAAATCTGGAGAGAGTACGGGGGTTCTATGCTAATTGGCGGGTTATGGGGATTAGCGACGTTGGAGTCATTCTTTTTGAATATATGGTTAAATTTCGAACCAGGATTACTTATAAAGATTATTACACTTCCAGGATATATAGCCCACAAAATACCCTTCTATAAATTGCCCATATTACCCGATACTTTGGGTGGGATACTTAGTATATTGATACCTGTCATCACAGGGGTTATCATAGGAGCATTAATACATAAAATAAATAAAGAGGTTTTTAAATGAAGTTGACTAAATGCGGGGAAATTATTTACTAAAATAACCCTAATGGATGCCCCTCTCTAGGGTAGAGCGGCTGGGGCTTTTAAGTAGGGCGGTGTTTTGAGGCTTGATCGAAACTGAGGGTCTAAGAAAATTTGACGAGAATTTTAAAGAAGATTTTGAGATTCTAGAGTCATTAACGAATAATCTTCATAGTTATGAAGTGGATAAATTATAGGAAGAAGTAAAAAATCTAATTTTTAGATTGGATGAAGACTTAGCTGAATCTAAAAATCTAATTAAAAAATTACAAAATATAGCACTCAAGAACATGGGAGCAAGAATTGAAAGTTTAGAATTCCTTAAACGATTATGTAAATGGATAATTCCAGAAGATGTTAGGAATAAGAATAATGAACTTGATATCAGGGTTTTAGAACTTGAAAGTTTAAATGATTTTCAGATAGATGTGTGGAAATTTCTATTACTCGAAATCGATTCTTTTAAAAAAGGGATTAAGGAAGAATTTAGTAAATTAAAAACATATAATCTAATAACTAAAATTTTTAAGTGGTTATTGCCATTATTTCTCTTTTTGATTGGTTCCTTAACAATTCCACCACCTTATGGAGTTATAATTGGGCTTATCCTAGCAATTCTTGAACATTTTTTTGTAGAACCAAAATTCAAATCCTATCTGAAAATAAAGTTTTTATCCCTATATTTACAAATACTTCATAAAAGAATAGGAATATCTTTATTAAACTCAATGTTGATAGATATCAATCCAATCCTAGAAAAAACACTAATTCAATAAGAAAAGCATTTATATCAAGCCAAAATCGGATGACCCACTTTTCAAAGCGGCGCGGCTGGAGGGCCCTGAAAGGTTTATATTGCAGCCTTTTTTAGTGTAAGTAAAAATGGCAATAAAATTTAACGAAAAACTGGTCCAGCCGGATGGAATGGGAGGACATAAACTGAGAATCTGGCACAGGAAAGGGAATAAGAGGACGTGTCCCAGGTATCTTGTAAAATGCGGGGATTGCGACAACAGCATTGAAATCTACTATGATGATAGGTTCCTGGAGATAGGCGGGGTGCATGCGAGCTTGGAGGAATGGCGCAAGATACTGTTGCCCCTCCTCAAAAAACATAACTCAAGAAGAGCTTGAGTATGTTCTAGGGGATAGTATTCTATGAAGAGGAATTGTTCTGTTTGCGGAGCGGAACTCGATATTAGGGTTGCTAAGGATGGGAGCTATAGCGGGGGACATTATTTCGGAGAGGTAAAGGTTCCAGTTGAAGGCGCAAAAGAGATCGAACTTTACGAGACAGAAATCGACGGGTTAGGAAAAGTAACGGTTGTTGAACACGACAAATACGATAAGTTCGAGTATTGGGAGTGCGATAGGTGCTTCCACGAAGGAGAATAGAACTTCTTTATGCGGGATGCCCTATCCCCCTCGACCTAAAGAAGAGAGGTGAGCCACAAAGTTCCGAATCTTTAAAGCGGGTGGCGTGACCGGAACTAGCTATATTTTCTAACATTAACTCTGACTCTATTCAACTCGACCATAAAAAATCCTGCTGGGCGAGCTTTGTGAAGCCTCGGGCGGGGTATGAGCAAAAGGTCTGAAGCCCTTTTCGCAAAAATAGTTGTAACTCCTCTTTTTCAGGTTTACTTTTACTTTCACTCTGCGCATCCGTGAAGCAATTATACTCTCCTTTTCCAACCTCGTCTCGGTGAAAAATATGCATGAAAAGAGCAGCGACTTTGTATCTATTAAAGATTTCGGTAGCGCAGGAAAACTAATCTCGCAGATAAAGAAGCTCTGGAAGGACAGGGGTTTTCGAAAAGCAGTCGAGCAGAAAATTCGTGGCTCAGCGTTTGAGAAAGCTGAAGCCCTGCTCATTAAGCAACTCGCAGCGGAGGAAGGGAAATGAATCCAAAGTTCAGGAAAATCGAGGCAGTAGGAAGAACGTCTCGCTACCTCGCTGCTTGGAAATACGCAAACGGCGAGAGCTACGCCAGCGGGGTTGAAATTACCACAGGCTCGGACGGTTCTTTCAGCGAACTTGTTCTGAAAGACGCATTCAGCACACCCGTGAGGCTCACAAAGACAGACCTACGAATCGTAGCGGAGCTGCTCAGGCAGGGAATAATCGCAAAGGAAGAGGTTGGATTACAACCAGTCGGTCAAGAGCGACCGAGCAACGAGCACAGCGAGTTGCGAGGGAGGGATTGAAATGAATAAATTTTTAGTTGCAATTCTTGTTTTAGGGCTTCTGGGATTTTTTTCTGCACCGGTTCTCGCAGGCGAGCAGGCAGCGTGGTGGGACGGCAACTACCTGCACAGAAAGCAGATTACAATTACGAACAACGCTGGTTCTACTTTGGAATCTGGGTATACAGTAAACTTTACATTAGACCA
>JBDRDL010000006.1:0-16043 GCA_043820925.1 Methanobacteriota archaeon
AACTTCAGCGCAGCGCGGGCGGGAGTTGTACTGCGAGGACATCACTATTCCATAGGCGCCTGTGTCTAGAAAAGCGATGGTATCGTCCTTCTCTATCTTGGGCAACTTTCTATCTCTGGCCAAGATATCTCCAGACTCGCAGATGTTACCTGCGATATCAATGACCTCACTTGGCTTTAGATTCATCTTGTTCGCAACCACTGCTTCGTGATATGCATCGTACAAAATCAGTCTGAGCAAAACATGAAAGCCTGCATCCACTCCAATGAATTTTTTGTACTGACTTTGTTTTATCGTGCTGACCCTCGCAAGCATTATTGCAGAATCGCCAACAATGTAGCGTCCTGGCTCAAGAAACAGCGTTGGCTCTTTCAGCGAGTGCTCTTTTATTTTGTTTTTAATAATCGGCACAAGCGAACGAGCCAAATCTCTCGGAGTAATAAACGGCTGGTCTTCTCTGTATCTTATACCTAAGCCGCCGCCAAGGTCTACGAATTCTAAGTTGATGCCGAGTTCCTTCTTAAGTCTTCCAGCAATGTCCAAAAGCTTGCTTGTTGCCTCCTCGTAAGGTTTTGTTGATGTAATCTGCGAGCCAATGTGCATGTGAATGCCTGAGATTTTCAGATACTCGCAGTCCAGCGCTGCTTTATATGCCTTTACAGCTTCTTCCCCGGGAATTCCGAACTTGCTCTCCCGCAGACCTGTGGCGAGGTGAGGATGCGTCTCAAGAGAAATTGCAGGATTGACTCTGAAGGAAATTTTCACAGCTTTCTTCTTTTGCTCGCAGAGCTTCCTCAGGCGCTCTAATTCATGAACAGCGTCGAGATTTATTATAACTCCTGCATCCACTGCCTGCTCCAGCTCTTCGTCAGTTTTGTTGTTGCCGGTGAAAATAATCTGCTCGGATTTTAATCCAACTTTAAGAGCGATAAATAATTCTCCCCCGGAAACTATATCTGCGCCTGCGCCTTCCTGGCAAAGAATGCGCAGCACAGCCAGCGAGGTATTTGCCTTGTATGCATATTTGATTTCTACTTCGGGGTAAAGCGCAGCAAATGCGCTGTAAAACTCTCGGTAGCGCTCCCTTACTCTGTTCTCGTCGACAACATAAAGTGGTGTGCCGAATTCTTCTGCTAACTCTACGGCATCTGCGCCGCCTATCGTTAGGTGGTGCTTTTCGTTTGATTTTATATGGGGTCTAAGCTGGGACATTTACAGCACCTTCTCCACAAATTCTTTTGGGCTGATTATTTTTACTCCTCTTACCGAGCCCAGTGAGAGTAAATCTTCATCTCCGGTTACAATGAAATTTGCTTTTCCATTCAGTGCGCAGTCTGTGACGATTCTGTCTTCCTCGTCTCTCAGTGCAGCATCAAACTTTTTGTTTATCTCTACAATCTCGGCGAGGTAGTAGATAATTCTCACCAAGCCATTGATTTCCTCTTTCGCAAGGTTAAATTTCTTCAGCTGCAGGGTCTTCCTTAATTCGTTCAGGAGAGGATAGGAGATTATTATATCAAACTCCCTGTTCAATGCTTTGAGCAGGATTTTATGCGGAATGCCCTTCCAGAGCAGCGCAGATACCAGAACATTCGTGTCAAGCACGGCTCTTGGGCGCATGCCTCACTTCCTCGCTCGCTTTTATTATGTCCTCTTCAGTTATTCCAAGAGCCAAAATTTTCTTGTTCACCTTCTCAAATAGCTCTAAGAACTCTTTTTTGAGGTTGGGCTTCTTCAATTTCTTCAGCATGATAGTATCTTTCTCTCCGTAAACGACGAGGGCATCTCCTGGAGCTAATCCGACAAGCTCTCTTATATCCTGGGGTATCACCAGCTGTCCCTTGCTCGAAACCTTCGCCAGTCTTACTTCCATTTGCATCACCATAGTAAGAATATCTTACTAACGTCTTAAAATTTTACTGCCTAAACCACCTTCTCCATCCTCTCTAACGCCTCCTTAATTCTCTCCACCGGCTGCGTAAGCGCAAATCTCACAAATCCCTCGCCGCATTCTCCAAATCCTACTCCAGGGGTGCACACAACATCTGCTTTCTCCAGCAGCATATTTGCAAATGTGAGAGAATTGCGGTTCGGAACTTCAAGCCAGACATAAAAAGTTGCCCTCGGTTTTTCGCAGCTCAAGCCAAGCTCATTCAAGCCCCTGACAAAAACGTCTCTGCGCTCCTGATAAATTTTTATGTTTTGCTTAACGCAGTCTTGGGGTCCTCGAAGCGCTGCAATAGCAGCCTCCTGAATTATCTGCGATACTCCAGAGTCAACGTTCGTCTTCACTTTTCCTAGAGCTTCGATAATCTCAGCGTTGCCGGCTGCGTAGCCGATTCTCCAGCCGGCCATGTTGTAGGTTTTTGATAGCGAGTCAAAAACTATGCCCACTTCTCTCGCTCCTTTAATCTCCAAGAAGCAGGGCGCTTTATAGCCATCGAAGGCAATAGCTGAGTAAGCTTCGTCAGAGCAAACGACAATATTATTATCTGAAGCGAAATCTACAACCTCTTTGTAGAATGCCTTGTCTGCAGCCGCAGCCGTGGGATTATTCGGATAATTTATCCACATTAACTTGGCTTTTTTTATTTTCTCTTTTGCTATTGCTTCCAAATCTGGCAGAAAATTGTTTTCTTTTGAGAGGGGCATTGCAAAAGCTTCCCCGCCTGCGAAGAGAGTGCCTGTTTTATAAACAGGGTAGCCAGGGTCTGGATAGAGCACCACATCGCCTTTCTCAACGAATGCGAAGTTTATGTTATGGACGCCTTCTTTAGAGCCTATGAGCGCTATTACCTCTCTCTCGGAGTCGAGTTTTAATTTGAAATCTCTCCTGTAGCGCTCTGCAACTGCGCTGCGAAATTCAAGCATGCCCTCGTAGCTCGGATAGCGGTGGTTCTCTGGTTTTTTGGCTGCGCTGCAGCATGCATCGATTATGTGCCTCGGTGTGGGAAGGTCAGGGTCCCCCATTCCAAAAGTTATAACTTCTTTACCTGCCTTTTTTTCCTCTGAAATCTTCCTATCCAGCTCCGCAAACAGGTAAGGGGGAAGGTTTTTAATTCTCTGCGCTATTCGCATGCCTTTTCATTTTCTCTGCTATTGTTAAAAAGGTTGCGCTTGCGACAGCAAGTTGCGCAACTTGCGATAGCTTTAAAACTCCAGCGCAACTACGTTAGAAAAATGAAAACACTGATAATAACAGAAAAGCCAAAGGTCAGCCAGAGAATAGCCCAGGCGATAGCTGAAAAATACTCCGTAAAAAGAGACAGGGGCATCTCCTACTACGAAATCTCTTTGAACGGCGATAAAATATTTGTTGCTTCCGCTGTTGGACATCTGTACTCTCTAATTCAGGAAAATTCAGGCTGGAGCTACCCTGTCTTCGAGATAAGATGGGAGCCTCTTCACAAAATTGACAAATCCAAGGCGTATGTAAGAAAGTACATTGAGGTTTTATCGGACTTGGGAAAAATCGTCGATGACTTTTACATAGCGACAGACTACGACATCGAAGGGGAGCTTCTAGGATACAACGCCCTGCGCTTTGCCTGCATGCCAAAAGAGCGCAGAGTACTTAGAATGAAATTCTCAACTCTGACAAGCGCAGAGCTTTTCAATGCTTTCAAGAATCCGAGCAGCGTGGACTTAAAGCTTGTGGATGCAGGTGAGGCAAGGCACGTAATGGACTGGTTCTGGGGGATAAATATTTCCCGTGCTCTTTCACTCTCTGCAAAGGTTGCAAACAGGCAGTTCACAATGATAAGTGCAGGCAGAGTACAGACGCCTGCGCTTGCGCTTGCTTGCAAGAGGGAGAAAGAAATCCGTGCATTTAAACCAGAAAAATATTGGGAAGTTTATGCGGATTTGGATGCAAAAGGAAAGAAAGTAAAGGCGCAACACGTTAAAGGGAGGATATTCGACGAGAACGAAGCCAAACGAATTTTGGAGAATTCGAAAAGCAGGGAAGCAATTGTAAATGAGGTTGAGAAAAAAGAGATTAAAAAACCCGCACCCTTTCCCTTCGACTTGGGCACGCTGCAGACAGAGGCTTACAGAATTTTTGGATTCATTCCAAAAAAAACCCAGCAGATTGCTCAAACTCTATACGAGAGCGGTTATATCTCATATCCGAGAACATCTTCGCAGAAGCTGCCCTATGCGATAGGATATGAAGGAATTTTGCGCAGTTTAATGGAGGCAGTAGAATTCAGGGACTATGTGGATGCGATTCTGAAGAAAGAAAAGCTGAAACCGAGAGAGGGTCCCAAGAGCGACCCTGCGCACCCTGCGATTTATCCGACAGGAATTCTGCCGAAAGCTCTCAGCAGAGAGGCAGAAAAATTGTACACGCTGATAGTGCACCGCTTCTTGGCTGTTTTTGGAGAGCTTTTGATTAGAGAAGCTACGAGCATTTTGTGCGAGATTGGCAGAGAGCAGTTCAAATTCTCCGGAGAGAGAACTGTAGAGGAGGGCTGGAACAAACTATATCCCTACACCACTTTCAAAGAAGTTGAACTGCCTGCGCTGGGGATAGGAGACATTCTGCATGTTTTAAAGCTCTACTCTTCTGAAAAAGAGACGCAGCCTCCGGCGAGGTTCAATCCTGCTTCTTTAGTAAAAGAATTAGAGAAGCGTGGCTTGGGAACAAAGGCAACGAGGGCAGAAATCGTCGACACCTTGTACCAGCGCGAGTATATTCGGGGAACTCTAATCGAAGCTACGGAGCTGGGCAGCGCCGTCATTGCGGCGCTGGAAGAGCATGTGCCTGCGATAATAAGCGAAGAGCTGACCAGAAGATTTGAGGAAAAATTGGAGAATATCCAGAACGGCAGGGAAAGCAAAGAAGGCGTTTTAGAAGAAGCCAAAAATGAGCTGACTAAAATAATGAACGAGTTCAAGCAAAAGGAAAAGCTGATTGGAGAAAAGCTCGGCAAGGCTCTCGAAGAGAAGAACAGGAGAAAATACGTCGTTGGGCAGTGCCCGAAATGCAACAGCGACCTTAGAATAATAAAGTCCAAAGCGACCAGCAAGATTTTCATAGGATGCTCGGGCTACCCAAAATGCTCGACTTCATATCCGCTGCCACAGAGGGAGGGAATCAGAACGACAGCTAAAAAATGCAGCACCTGCGGTCTGCCGATGGTGAGCATACCGTTTGGAAGGAAAAGATTTCTGAGCTGCGTAGATATGAACTGCAAGTCAAAAGAAAAATACAAGTCAGCAAAACGCTTTTAAAATCAACACGTATAATATCTGCTATGCATATATTGATAGCAATCTTGGCGAGCGTGTTCATCGTCAGTATTATTTCCCTCATTGGAATTTTTTCCCTCATGCTGAGAGAAGGACTGCTGAAAAGAATACTCTTCATCCTAATTGCCTTTGCTGCTGGAGCACTTCTGGGAGCAGCGTTTCTGGATCTCATTCCAGAGGCGATGGAAGAAAGTAAGGGTGCGAATGTATTTGGCTATGTCCTTTTCGGCATTCTCTCCTTCTTCGTTCTGGAGAGGTTCATCTTCTGGCGCCACTGCCATGATGGAAAATGCGATGTCCACACTTTCAGCTACTTAAATTTGGTCGGCGACGGCGTTCACAACTTCATAGACGGCATGGTGATAGCAGCCGCCTTTTTAACCAACGTTCCGCTTGGCGTTGTTACCACTATTGCAATAATCTTCCATGAAATTCCCCAGGAAATAGGAGATTTTGGAATTCTGGTTTACGGAGGCTTCAGCAGGTTCAGAGCTCTCTTCTATAATTTTCTCTCCAGTCTGACCGCCTTCATTGGAGCGATTTCCACCTACTTCTTTTCTTCTTACATAGAAAGCTCCCTTACCTTTCTCCTAGCCCTTGCGGCAGGCGGATTCATCTACATCGCCACTGCAGATTTGATGCCAGAGCTGCAGAAAGAGGTAGACTTCGAGAAATCTGTAGTTCAGCTTTTCTCTCTCATAGCAGGCATAGTCCTTCTCTGGGCGCTCATTCTATTTTTTGAGTAAGGGAAGATAATATGAAGCGAATCGTTTTCTTAATCCTCTGCATCAACATAGCGCTGGTTTATGCTCAGGAAGAACCAGCAGAAACTTCTTCGACTCTTATTCTCAATGTTTACCTCGAGGAAAGTGGAAAGGCGCTGGTTACTGGATATTTGGAAAGCCAGGAGATGCTCTCCGGACTTCCATTTATCGAGAAGTCTGAATATATATTCCAGAACGATACGAATCAGCTTTATGCAATAACAGATTTGCTGACTTCCAAACAGGCAGAAAAATGGACGCTTAACTTTTCTCTGGGAGGCTACTACACCGAATACAACGTAATCTTTTATTTTCCACCGAAAACAGCTCTTACCAAGATAGACCTCTCCCAGGACTTAAACTATTTTTTGAAGAGCGAGAACGATTCTATCGTGCTCTCAACGCAGGGTTTTGGGGTAGCTTCGCCGAGCGTATTTCTGAACTACCAGCAGCTTATAGAAGAGAGGTATCCTAAAGCCGAATATACCTATGTTTTACTTCTAGCAGGCGCAGTGCTCATTTTATTTGCATTGCTATTCAGAAGGAAAAGAGAAATTCAAATTGAAAAGAAGGAAATCCAGCCCAGCAGCGAGATGCAGAAGGTCATCGAAACGCTCTCTGAAAATGAAAAGGTGATTGTAAATGCGCTCCTGAAAGAAGGGGGCAAGCTTACCCAGGCGAAGATTCGCCGCGAGACAGGCATAGCCAAGTCCTCTCTCTCAGGAATCCTCAATGCTTTGCAGAGGAAGAATATGATAAAAAAAAGAGAATATGGCAGAACGAACCTTATAGAACTTTCCTCGTGGTTCTTATCTGAAAAGGAGGTAAAATGAACGTTATCTGGAAAATCGTTCCGGGTCAAAAAGATGTATCGTTCGGGAGGAATTAAACATAGGTGGTCAAAATATCAAATGTAAATGACTACCTACGTCGGCTTTCAGAGGTAATAAAAAATGAATAAAAAAATATTGAGCACGGCGCTCTTGGCGCTGCTACTGCTGGGCAGCATAGCCTATGCCCAACCTTTTGGAAAAGAGAAGGGAGTGCCTCCAGATAAAGGCAAGCCTCCACGACCGCATCTAGAGCCAGTTCTGGTCGGCCATGGCTTCGCTCTGGCCAGCGAGGAATTTCATGTGCTCTCGGTGAACGTCATAAAAGCCAGGGTGCTTCCTTCCAGAGATATAAGAGAGTTTTTGAAAGAAAATAAGACTCTAGAAGAAATAAGGGAAGAGCTGGAGAAGAACAACAAAATCTTCGTTTACAGAGGGAACATAAAGTTCGCTGCGCAGCACTATGCGCTGAACATAACCCGCTTCGACAACACAACTTTGGATGCAGATATTTTGAAGCTGCCTCCCAGAGAACTCGGCATGCGTCCGGTGAACGAGAGTATTAAGACAGAGGTCGTAGGGCATATCAGCACAGTGGTTATGGACTACGAGGGCTCTAGGGTCGGAACCGGCACCCTCAAAATAGACGGCAAGAGCTACAGCGTGCTGCTGAACATCGCCCCGCCCCGAAAATTTCCAGGCAGAGGACCGCCTGAAGGAATAAAGCCTCCAATGAAGGAGCGCAGCTAGTTCGGCAAGAAAAGATTTCCCTTCTAGGGCTCCCATTTTAGGGAGCCCACCCTTTCTTTTTTTCCTCATTTGTGCCACCATTTAATATTTTCTACAAGCTATCCTAGGCAGGGGCAAGTCTTATCTATGCACCAATTCGAAATAAACGGTGTCGAGCACTCGCCTGCGAGGCGTCGTTCGTGCTACCGATTGTCATCGGAGCGAGCCTGAGCGAGTGCAACCAAGGGTGAAGACACGAGGAGAAACGACTGAAAGGAGTTTCGACGAGTGGATTCAAAATGAGCAAAATCGTAGGGATGATTTTCGGAGAAGTAGGCTACGGGGATTTCAACTTCCTCGTAAGCAAGGACGCCAATTTACAGAAGGGAGGCTATGTAAAGGTTGGCCACGAGACTTACGGCTGGGTTCTTGCTCAGGTCTGCTCCATAAAGCGCTACAACGAGATGTACTCTTTAGGTGCAATCACCGGCAGCTCGCCGCCAAAAGAGGATACTGGCGAAAGAATTGTCGCCAATGCAAAGGTTATAGGCTACCTCGATGAGTCAGGATTTTTAAAAACTCCGAAGATTCCTTTCAAGCCAGGGGAAAAGGTCTACGAAGCAGAGAGCGCCATTATAAGGAAATCTCTAAATCTGGGCGTTAAGTCCGGAGTTTATCTTGGCTTGCTCGAAGGTCAGGGTGAAGCAGCGCCTGTTTATATAAACATAAACAAGCTGGTTCAAAAGCACATCTGCGTTCTGGCAAAAACTGGCGCAGGTAAATCATACACAGTCGGCGTTTTGATAGAAGAGCTCATTGAAAAAGACGTGCCTGTCGTGGTTATCGACCCGCACGGCGAATACTCTGCACTTAAGAATCCGAACTCGAATCCAAAAGAGCTGGCGCTCATCGACAGGTACGGAATATCTCCGAGAGGCTATGAGAACATCGTCGAATATACCCCGAATCTCAGCTTGAATCCGCAGGCCGACAGAAAGCTCGCTTTGGATATAACCCATCTCAGCGTTGGCAACTTTCTGGAAATGCTTCCTTCGAAATTGACTGACTCTCAGAAGGGGATACTTTTCGAAGCATTAAAAACTGCAAAAGGATATGGAAAATACACCTTGGAAGACCTTATTCGAATAATTCACGAGCATGAGAGCAAGGGCAAATGGAATTTGATAACAAATTTAGAAATGCTGAGAGAAAGTAAAATTTTCGAGGGCGCTGTTGCGCATCCTGCGGATTTGGTTAAAAACGGCGTAGTTTCCATAATAAATCTTCGGGGTATGCGACCTGACATTCAGGAGATAATCGTAGCCAGACTGGGAAGCGAAATATTCAGCGACAGGAAGCGGGGCAAGGTGCCCCCGCTGCTGTTCTTGCTCGAGGAGGCGCACAACTTCGCTCCTGAGCGTGGCTTCGGCGGCAGTTTATCTCTGGGCGTAATAAGGACCATAGCAAGCGAGGGAAGAAAATTCGGCATGGGCTTGTGCGTTGTTTCTCAGAGACCTGCACGCGTTGATAAGAGCGTTCTCTCGCAGTGCAATACGCAAATAATTCTGAAAGTCACAAATCCAAACGATTTACGAGCAATATCGCAGAGCATTGAGGGCTTCACGCCTGACCTGGAGGACGATATAAAACAGCTGCAGCCCGGGGTTGCGCTTATAGTCGGCGATGTCGTTGAGCAGCCGATTTTCGTGAGCATAAGAGTCAAAAAATCCCGCCACGGCGGAGCTTCTGTAGAGGTTGTAAGAGAGCCGAAGGCTGTCAGGGTACCATCGCCGGGCGGATTGCTGAGAAGGCTGTTTTTTGGATGATTATGTGTTCGAGGGGTGAGGGTTGAGAGGATTTAGAATAGTTACCGCAAAAGAAATGCTAAATATCATCGGAGAGCTTTGATTGTTATGCCCCTCTACTCTCACTCCCGCCTCGCAACCTACGAAACCTGTCCGCTGCAGTACAGGCTTACGTTGCTGGCGCTGGAGACGCTGTACGGGACGCTTGAAACCCACTCTAGCTCTTCTCCAAGACCAGCTTCTTCCCGTCGGTTGTAAACACGAGTTTGTCGCCTTTTCCGAGTTTTAAAAACTCTCTTACGTCGGCGGGGATTCTTACGACCAGAGACTTTCCGAGAGCACCGACCTTGGCTTCTATGCCTGCATAGAGCTTGTTGAGTGCGAGCAGCTTCTGCGCCTGCTCTGGATTGAGCAGGACTTCTCCGCACTTTGCGCACCCGACGCCGTCTACTTCGATGCTCTGGTCTCTAAGCTTTACTTTGACTTTCTCTTTCTTCATTGCCGAACCGCAAACATGGCATTTATCCATTTTTTATCACCTACATTTTGCCTATATGCACTATTCTCCAAGCAGGGTTTCCGAGATAAGTTGACTCTACTGCCACGACCTTGTACGTCTTTCCCTTCCTTCGAAGGCATTTCTCTACAGTTCCTTTTGCTCTCTTGCTTCTCTCGCACTCATAGCCTCTTTCAAGAATGTCGAGTACATCGTAGAGGTCGAAGCACAGGTCAATCATCTCGTAGTATGCAGACTGCGTTGGCACCAGCTGCCTGCCCTGCCACTGTACTATCATTAATATCTCCTTTGATATTATCGATGATATCGTATATAAACATTATTGATTTTAATTTGATGCTTGAGAATCTTAATTCCTCTGATTACTTTCTGAAAATCTTCACGAGCAGCATGCCCGCCGCAAAGCCGCCGATGTGCGCAAAGTAAGCTACTCCGCCGGCGTCTTCTGAGATGTAAGAAAGCGAGCCTATGCCAGAAAATAGCTGGAGCACGAACCACATGCCGAGGACGAATATTGCAGGAAGGGTTACCCACCTGATGAAGTACCACAAGATGAGAATGCAGTGCACTCTCGCTCTCGGAAAAGCTACGAGATATGCTCCGAGAACTCCTGCTATTGCCCCGCTTGCGCCCAGATTTGGAATATTCGAAAAAGGATTAACGTAAATTTGAAGCAGCGAAGCTGCAAGCCCGCATATAATGTAAAAAACAATGAAGCGCTTCTTTCCCATCATGTCCTCGACGTTGTCTCCGAAAATATATAGGTAAAGCATGTTGCCCAAAAAATGCACGAAGCCTGCGTGCAGGAACATAGAGGTGAAGAGAGCATATATTCCATAGCCCTGGATAATGTCGCTCGGTATCAAAGCGAAGGTGTAAATAAATTCTTCCAGCTGATTTTGAGACTTCAGGATAAGCTCATAGACAAAAATTGCAAGATTGAGAAATATCAGCGAGTATGTAACGAAAGGTGTGCTCTTCACCGGATTGTCGTCCTTTATCGGAAACATGGTTTATAAGAAAACTTTAATATATTTAAACGTAGCCGTTTTTAAAGGGAGAAAATGCAAAAACTTATAATGAAGTTCGGCGGCACTTCAATAGAAAATGCCGAGAGGATAAGAAGAGCAGTACAGATAATAAATGAAAACAGAGCGAAAGAAACCGCAGTAGTAGCCTCTGCCATGGGCGGAGTTACCGACCGCCTCGCAGATATGGCAAAAAGGGTAGCAGCTGGCATATCTGAAGAAGAAATTAAGAAATTTGTAGGCGATGTAAGGGAAAAGCACATTGCAACTGCGAGGGGGGCGGTCTCTGGGAAACATCAGGAGGTTGTGCTTATAGAGATTGAAAGGCTGTGCGCAGAATTGGAGAAGGTGCTTGTTGGAGTTTCGTACGTTGGCGAGTTAACTCCGCGCTCTCTGGATTACATAACATCTTTTGGAGAGCGACTTTCTGCGCCTATTTTAAGCGGCGCTCTGAACAGTGCCGGGATAAAATCGAAGTGGTACACAGGCTTCGAGGCAGGCATTATTACAGACTCAAACTTTGGCAGGGCAGCGCCGATATGGAGTGAGACGAACAAAAAAATTCTTAGAGTTCTGAAACCCCAGATGAAGAGCTGTATTCCTGTGGTGACCGGCTTCATCGCAGGCGATGCTAAGGGAAGGATAACCACGCTGAGCAGAGGCGGGAGCGACTACACTGCGGCTATTCTCGGAGCTGTTCTCAATGTAGATGAAATCTGGATTTGGACTGACGTCGACGGAATACTGACGACCGACCCGAGACTGGTACCGGAAGCGAGGACAATTGATATTCTCTCCTACATTGAGGCTATGGAGCTGGCGTACTTCGGGGCGAAGGTGCTGCACCCGAAGACCATCGAACCTGCGATGGAGAGAGGAATTCCAGTTAGGGTAAGGAATACTTTCAATGTAGAAAATCAAGGCACCTTGATCGTCAGAGAGCGGAAGGAAACCGGCGATATAGTAAAGGCTATAAGCATTCTAAAGAATGCTGTGCTGGTTACAATTTCCGGAGCCGGAATGATTGGTGTACCAGGCGTGGCTGCCCGTGTATTCAGCGCACTCGCTGCGCAGAATGTGAATATTCTCATGATTTCCCAAGGTTCATCTGAGGTGAATATTTCAATAGTCATCGAGAAAAGCGACCTTGAGAAAGCGATAAAAACCATAAAAGAGGAATTCGCAGGTAAAAATATAGTTAAGGATGTGCACTACAATGAAAACGTTGCAATAATCGCAGTAGTTGGAGCTGGAATGCAGGGCACAAAAGGAGTTGCAGCGAGAGTTTTCACAGCAGTAGCAAAAGCAGGAGTAAACGTGCTGATGATAGCCCAGGGCTCCTCTGAGGTAAACATCTCATTTGTTGTTTTGCAGAAGGATGCAAAGAGCGCTGCAAAGGCACTGCATGATGAGTTTATTTCTTCCTGACCTTCTCGTACAGCGCTACCTGCAGCGCATGGTAGCGAAGCATGCCCTCGATGCTGTGCTGGTCTGCTTTTTCATCGAATGAAGCGGCTTCCTGGGAGTAGAGAGAGCAAGGGGATTCCCTGGCAATCACCAAGCAGGATTTGCTGTGCATTCTAAGCCTGACCTTGCCGGTAACTCTCTCCTGGGTTTTATCTATGAAGGCATCCAAATCCTCTCTCAGAGGCTCGGTCCATAAGCCTGTGTAAACCAGCTCGCTCCACGCAGCATCGACGCTTTCCTTGAACTTGAGCTCGCTTCTTGTGAGAACCAGCTGCTCCAGCTGCTTGTGTGCAGTTATCAGCGCAACCGCAGCTGGGCATTCATAGTTTTCCCTTGCTTTAATTCCGAGAATTCTGTCTTCGATTATATCTATTCTTCCCACTCCGTGCTTTCCTGCGAGCTCATTCATTTTTGCAACGAGTTCCACAGGGATTAATTTTTTCCCGTTTACTGCCACTGGCACTCCCGAATTGAACTCAACTTCCACAATCTCCGGTTCATGTGTTTTAATTTTTGTCCACTCATATATCTCTTCTGGAGGAGGAACATTCGGATTTTCTAAAATTCCTCCTTCTATGCTTCTACCCCAGAGGTTCTCGTCTATGCTGAAGGGCTTGTTCAAAACAGGTATCGGTATATTCTTTTCTTTCGCATAGCCGATGCTTTCTTTTCTGGTGAGGTTGAGTTCTCTTATTGGAGCGATAATCTTCATCTCAGGCGCCTTGGAGCGATAGACTGCCTCGAATCTGAACTGGTCGTTTCCTTTGCCTGTGCAGCCGTGGGCAAGGGCTTGGGCTTTTTCTCTCTTCGCTACCTCCACGACCTTCAAGGCTATCAGAGGTCTCGCTAAGGCAGTGCTCAAAGGATAGCCCTCGTAAGAAGCGCTTGCCTTTATGGCTCTAAAGATGTACTCCTCGACAAATTCTTTTCTTGCGTCGATGGTATAGTGCAATGAACCGAGCTTTTTCGCTTTATCCTCGGCTTCTTTCAGCTCGTCCTTCGGCATGCCTACGTCTACTGTAACAGTAACAACCTCGCAGTTGTACTTCTCCTGCAATAGCTTAATACAAACACTCGTGTCCAAGCCGCCCGAATATGCAAGTACTGCTTTCATTTTCAATCCCTTCGTCGCAACTCACTTGCGATAGCAAGACCGTGAGTCTTGCGCACTACCTTGCGGTAGCACTCGTTGCTCCTCGGTATTGACCTTATTATCTCCCAAAGTCCTCTAAACGTAATTCGTGCACATGCCCACGATGATATTCGTTTAGCGATCTTATCGTTATTTCACCTTTTGCTATACTTTCAATTGCCTTGACAGCAGCCTCCACGCCTGTAATCGTGGTTATGTAGGGTATGTTCAAATCAACAGCATATCTGCGGATGTAGAAGCCATCTGTATAGGGTATCTTTCCAGCGGTGGGCGTGTTTATTATCAAATCCACGCTGCGCTCAGTCATTCTATCCAGAATGTTTGGAGAGCCGTCGCTTATCTTTTTGACCAGCGTTCCAGCAATGCCGTGCTTTTCCAAGGCTTCAAGTGTTCCGTCTGTTGCTAGAATCTTGAACCCAAGCTCATATAATCTTTTTGCTGCCGGGGCAATTTTTTCTGCGTCTTCCCGCCTAACCGAGATAAATATGCTCCCCTTCGCAGGCAGAGTATTGCCAGCCGCCAGCTCTGCTTTGAAGAATGCCTTTCCAAAGTCGAAGTCTATTCCCATGACCTCGCCAGTAGACTGCATCTCTGGTCCGAGAACAGGGTCAACTCCAGGTAGCTTAACGAACGGAAAAACAGATTCCTTAACAGCGACATGGTGAATCTTGCGCTCGCCGACATAGCCGAGTTCTTTCAAGCTCTTACCCAGTATTACTTTCGTTGCAATTTTAGCCAGAGGCACGCCGACTGCTTTGCTAACGAAGGGCACTGTCCTGCTCGCCCTCGGGTTTGCTTCCAGAATATATACCGTGCTTCCTTTAACCGCATACTGAATATTCAATAGACCTATGACCTGCAATTCTCTGGCAAGCTTTGTTGTGTAGTCTTTAATTTTTCTAATCACTCCCCTGCCAAGCGTTTGCGGAGGCAACACCATCGCAGAGTCGCCTGAATGAATTCCAGCGTGTTCTATGTGCTCCATTATTCCTCCTATGAAAACATCTTTTCCGTCGCTCACTGCATCTACATCTACCTCAATCGCTTCCTGCAAGAATTTATCTATGAGCACTGGATGGTCCTCGGAAACCTCAATCGCTTCCTGCATGTACTGCTCTAAATGCGCTTCGTCATAAACGATTTCCATCGCTCTGCCTCCGAGAACATAGGAAGGGCGAACTAAAACAGGATAGCCGATTCTCTTCACAATTTCTTTTGCTTCCTCGAATGAAAATCCTGTGCCGTAGTCTGCTTGAGGAATACCGAGTTTGTTGAGAACTTCTGTGAATCTCTTTCTATCCTCTGCCCTGTCTATATTATCAGGAGAAGTTCCAAGAACTCTGATTCCCTCCTCTGCCAGAGGTACTGCAAGGTTCAGCGAAGTCTGCCCGCCAAACTGCACGATTATGCCATAAGGCTTCTCCTTTTCAATAACGTTGAGAACGTCCTCGAGAGTAATGGGTTCGAAGTAAAGCCTATCTGAAGTGTCATAGTCCGTCGAGACGGTCTCTGGATTGTTGTTGATTATAATCGCTTCAATTCCTTCCTCTCTTAAGGCAATAACGCCGTGAACGCAGGAGTAATCAAATTCTATTCCCTGCGCAATGCGAATAGGTCCTCCGCCTAAGATTATCACTTTCTTGCGCTTCGACACCTTTACTTCATCGGTCTGCTCGTAAGTGGAGTAGTAGTAGGGCGTCTTTGCCTCAAACTCTGCTGCGCATGTATCGACCATTTTGTAGACCGGCTTTTCTTTCCTGAATGCCCGAACTTCTTTTTCCCTGCACTTCAGCAAGTAAGCAAGCTGGCGGTCTGAGAAACCGAGCACTTTTGCTTTTTTAATTAGTTCAGGGGCAACCTCTTCGAGACTCAAGCCTTTGAGTTTGTTTTCTATCTCTAGAATGTTTTTGATTTTGTGCAGGAAAAAAGGAGAGATATTCGTAAGCCTGTTTACTTCTTCCACGCTCATCCCGGCCTTCAATGCATCGTATAGGTAGAAGAGTCTCTTGTCAGTTGGCTTTACCAAATTCTGCTTTATGACGCTCAAATCAGTCTCGTATTTTCTGCCGTCTGCGCATATGCCGAAGCGCTTTATATCGAGGGAGCGGATTGCTTTCTGAAGCGATTCCTCGAAAGTTCTTCCGATTGCCATTACCTCGCCTGTGCTCTTCATTTGCGTTCCAATCGTTTTATCTGCATCTCTGAATTTGTCAAAGGGCCAGCGTGGTATTTTCGTTACAATATAATCCAGCGCAGGCTCGAAGCTTGCGGGCGTTTCCTTGGTAATGTCGTTCGGAATCTCGTCCAGAGTCATGCCGACTGCGATTTTTGCTGCGATTTTTGCAATCGGATAGCCAGTTGCTTTTGATGCGAGGGCAGAGCTTCTCGAAACTCTTGGGTTTACCTCGATTACATAGTATTCCCACTTTTTTGGGTTAACTGCAAACTGTATGTTGCAGCCTCCCTCGATTTTGAGTGCTCTGATTATCTTCAGCGC
>JBDRDL010000007.1:0-9182 GCA_043820925.1 Methanobacteriota archaeon
GAAGTTCTTTAATCTCTCTGAATTTTTATTCAAGGACTGGCTGACGAAAGGATATCTCTTATTTTTCATGACCTGGATACTAGTCTGGACCTTCGTTTATAACATAAAATAAGCAGGTGCGATATGAAAATAATCTGCATCACCGGCATGCCGGGCGCTGGTAAAAACGAAGTTGCGAGATTTTTTGAGGAGAGAGGCATTTCTATCGTGCGCATGGGAGACGTTGTTAGAGAAGAGGCAGAGCGAAGAGGATGCAGGATAACTCCAGAAAACTTGGGCAAAATTTCAGCTGGCCTGCGTGAAGAATTTGGAGAAGAAGAGATAGCGAGGCGATGCTTCGAGCAAATTGAAAAAATAAAATGTGATATCCTTGTAATCGAGGGAATAAGAAGTTTGGAAGAAGTTGCTTTCTTCAGACAAAAATTTGGAAATATATACACTCTCGCTGTGCACAGCAGCCAGAAAACCAGATTTTCTAGATTGAAAAAAAGGGGCAGAGGCGACGACACGAAACTCTGGAAAGAATTCGAGGAGAGAGATTCGAGGGAGCTCGGCTACGGACTGGGAGGTGCAATTGCGCTTGCTGATTTTATGCTCGTCAACGAGGGGGCGCTGGAGGAGCTGAGGGAAAAGGTTGAGAGGGTTTATGAGAGGGTAAAGGAGTGATGCAAGTGAACTTGTATTTGGTGCAGCATGCGGAGGCAAAGCGGGAGGAGGAAGACCCGCAGCGGTCTCTCTCAAAAAAGGGATGGACTGACATCAGGAAGGTAGCAGCCTATATCGCTGAGCACATAAATATCCAAGCGAGCAGCATTGTGCATAGCGGAAAGACTAGGGCCCGACAGACAGCTGAGACTCTGGCTGAATATTTGGATCCTTCTGAGGGTATTGAGGAAGTCAAGGGACTGGAACCACTTGCCGAGCCTTCAGCTTGGGTAAACCGCCTGGCTGAAACAAAAGAAGACATTATGTTAGTTGGGCACCTGCCTCACCTGGGTAAACTGTCGGCTCATCTGCTATGCCAAGATGAAACTAAGAAGATATTAGATTTCCAGATGGGCGGAATCGTCTGCCTTAGAAAAGATGAATCAGGTATTTGGTCAGTCCAGTGGATGATTCTACCACAGCTTATTCCCTGACCAGACTCCCCCACCCTCTGACTTTTTCGTATAACTCTCCGCCTGGTCGAGGTTCGCAAATTTAAGCAGCGAGCCGTAGTCTTCCAGCAGGTGCTCGAGGCTGTTGAGGGCTACGTTCTGGGTGAATTTCTTGTAGGTGTCGTATATTTCGCCTGTGAATCTCTTCAGCTTTTCTTTTACGTCAAAGAACGTGGCTGCATTTTTTATGCTGAAGAGAAATTCCTTGTCTAAGTACTTGCAGAACTCGAGTATGAAGCTCTGGATGACGTATCTATTTGAGTAGCTGTCCCTGTTCATCCTCGAAATTAAGTCTATGAACAATCGCACCTGCTGCTCCACGTGCTCTTTTTCAGTTATATCCTCGAAAAAATTGTTGTTCTTTCTTAGGGAGGTAAATTCGTCTCTTCCCCCGCGACTCGTTTCCCTCTTATACGCCTGCAGGGCGATTTCAAACTCTTTTTCTCCGAACATCTTCTCGTACTTCCTTCGGAATACGTGAATAAATATTTTACCGTATTTTGGGATAGTCGATCTCTATTGCCTTGTCCAGTTTTAGAGCAACGTTTAGAAGGGCATATTTTAAAACGTTCTTTGTGACTCCCTCCTTCTTCAGCCGCCTGTTGGAGGAGTAGACACCTATTTCGATATCCCTGAATATTTTCCCTATTTTTTCTAATCTGAATCCTATTTCGACATCTTCGTAGAGGTTTTCAATAAATCCATCAATTTCGTTGAATACATCTTTTCTGACGACAGTAATAGGTCCGCCTGTTCGAGGCATATCTAGATATACAAAAAACGACGCTAAGAAGGAGTCAAAAGTATTAAAAATTTTTATTCCCCATTTATTCTCAGGATAATATTTATGACCGATTGCTCCTCCAACGATAGTTTTATCCTCAAAATATTCGAGAAGCTTTCTGAATATATTTCTCCTGATGAAGTAGGTATCCGCATGTATAAATATTAGAATATCGCCCGTAGCATATTTAGCTCCAATATTCTGCTGGTATCCTATGCCTTTTCTATCAGACAGTATTACCTCATCTGCATATTTCTTCGCTATTTCAACAGTTTCGTCTCTGCTGCCCCCGTCCGCCACAATTATTTCATAATCGGTACGGGGGATGTCCTGCCGGACTATAGAGCTCAAGCATTTTTCAATGCGCCCTTCCTCATCGAGAGCGGGTATAACAATGGATAGCTTCATGATATTCTGCCACCCTGATATTTCCCGCTGTAGTTATCTGCCTTTCCATAGACCTTTGAGAAGACTATCTGCGCAATTCGGGAGTTTTTTTCGAGCATAAACTCGTGCTCTGTCTCGTTTTTAATGCCGAGTGTTAATACGCCGACATAGCCCGGGTCGACTACTGCGGTGCGCAGGGAAACGCCTGACCTGAACAAAGTCGAGCGGGGCAGGATAAAGGCGATTAGGTCGGAGGGCATGTTTACTCTCTCTTTCGTCGTGCACAGGTAGTATTTTCTTGGAGCTAGGCGAAAGAGCTTGGTTTTAACTTCTCGCAGCTCGGGAAGCTCCCTTTTTTCCCTGCCGAGAGATGCGTTTGAAGCTATTTCGAATAATTTCTCCATTTCCAAATCTACCCCTGCGCCCTGAACATTTTTTAGGTCGCAGTTCTCAAGAAGCTTCGCTTCCTTTATTCTCCGCAAAATTTCTTCGCTGCCAATGTACATTTAAATCAACTGCTTAATTTTTGCTTCAATGTGCTGCTTTGGCGCAGCACCTACGATTCTGTCCACTAATTTACTATTCTTGAAAAGCAGAAGCGTGGGTATGCTCACAATTTGGAATTTCGTTGCAGTAATAGGATTCTCGTCCACGTTGAGCTTTGTGCATACCAGCTTGCCGGAATATTCCTTTGCTATAGCTTCGATTACAGGGGCAACAATCCTGCAAGGAGCGCACCACGCAGCCCAGAAATCAACGAGCATGAGAGGGTACTTCTCAATAGCTGCATCGAAGTCTGCATCAGTAACTTTTATCGGTATTTCCAGCATTGTTCTCACCAGCGACCATATATGTCTTGACTATTTCAAAGTAAGGGGTGATTACCAGCCCTGCGATTAAAGCAAACAAATTCTGAAGAATTTTTGCGAACAATTTTCCAGCGCCGAGAAAGCCTATCCCCATAGACAGAACTCCGACAGATACAACTACCATGCTGGCAACTGCTCCATAAGCTATAACTGTCTTGAAATTCTCTCTGACGAACAAAAAACTTTCCTTAAAGCTCTCGATTAACCCATGACCCTTGAGCACCATCTTCTGCGGCACAAAAAGGGTGAATACATACAGCAGAAAGAACAGAGAGACGCAAATTAAAAGAATAAGCAGCGCTGCCGTAGCCATGGGCAAACTGCCTGTAGCTAAGAATCCCACAGGCAAAAGCGCAACCAAAATAAGGGCAACGTACGCCGTTCCGAGCAGGGTCTGAAATAAGAAGATTTTCAATCCATGCTCCTTTGCGCTCTCCAGACCTTTTGAGAGCGTAGCCCGCCTGTCCTGAAAGCTTTCTCCAGCCATCCCGATTATCGCAGCCCTGGCTGCTGAATTGAAGAATATTAAAAGCAAGATAAAAACAAGAAGCCCGAATACAATAAATGCTATCGCAAAAAATGGTACTTGGGTATAGAGCAATTCCAAGTCTTCAATGGCAAGCGAAGGCAAAGAAAATCCTATTACAAGTAACACTCCGGCTGCAACAATTAAAAAAACAACAGCGTCCAGCAGGTATTCAACTGCACGGGGTAGAATGAATTTCAGATTTTTTCTGTAGTCTGAGAAGGACGCTACCAATATATGCTTAATCTCCATCTAAACACCTTTTGGTTTTTGTTTCTTTTCCTTCGCCAGCTGCCCCAGAAGTTTCTTTAATTCTTTCACATTTGCTTCGTGCGCGCTTCTTCTCCGCTTATCGACTCTAATTCCTGTTTTCCTTGTCTCAGCTACCGTTGCGCCAGCTTTCTGAATCTCGCCTATGCTGAAACCTCTCATCTCAATACCCCAGCACAAAATTTTTAATTCTTACTCCCCTTCCTTTTACAACCTTTCCGATTATAAATGCCCCTGTATTGTTCTTCCTGCAAATCTTAATAACTTTCCGGGCATCTTCTTGCGCTGCGACGATGCAGAAGCCTATACCCATATTGAAAGTTCGATACATCTCCTTCTCAGAAACCCTGCCTTCTTTTTGGATTACCTTAAATATATCCTGCGGCTCTGGCAGTGAGTCTATTAAAAAGCCATACTTGGTTATCCTGTAGAGATTTCCCAGGCCCCCGCCTGTTATATTCGCAAGACCTTTAATCTTGACTTTTTTGATAACCTCCATTATCTCTCTCACATAGATTTTCGTCGGCGTCAGAAGCTCCTCTCCCACCGTTCTCCTCCCGAAAAGTTTTTCATTTATGCCGTGCTTCTTGAGCAGAACTTTTCTTGCGAGAGTTAGTCCATTGCTGTGTATGCCAGAACTCTCCAAACCTATTACAGCATCGCCAGGCTTGATTTTCTCTCCTGTAATTATTTTGTCAATGTCCACTATGCCTACAGCGAGCCCTATCAAGTCAAAACCCTTGACTATCTCGGGCAAGACTGCAATCTCCCCGCCGCATATCGAGATGTTTGCGATTCTTGCTCCCTCTGCCAAGCCCTTGCCTATTTCTCTCGTTATCTCTGGGTCAGGGTCGTCGATGGCAATGTAGTCAACCATGGTCAGAGGCTCTGCACCGACGCAGATTATGTCGTTGGCATTCATGGCAACTAGATCTATGCCGATTGTGTCGTACTTTCTCAGCGCCTGCGCAACGAGTATTTTGGTGCCGACGCCATCTGTGCTTACTGCAAGAGCCTTGGTATCGTTTAGTCTTATAAGTCCAGAAAAATGACCTGTCTTCGATAGGCTCCCTCCAACTTTTTTTCTGAGGCGCAGGGTTTTGCTCAGCTGGGAAACTAAACTCTGGATAGCTAAGTTTTTCTTGTCGATATTCACGCCTGCCCTAGCATAAGTCATTCCCATTTACTTCACTCTGAAGACTTCTAAATTTTGCGGGGCTCTTGTTTCAGACCTGAAGGTCTTGTAGAGCGCAGAAGCCAATTCGATGCACTTCGACTCTTCCCCATGGCAGACTACGAATCTATCTGGTCTTGGATTCAGTCTGCGGACGTAGTTTATGAGCTGGTTGCGGTCGCTGTGCCCAGATACACCCTCAATCGTATGAACATCCATGTTTATCTGCACAACCTTGGTCTTTCCGTTGTCTCTCATCGGAATTTCCTTCCAGCTTTTCTGGATTCTCCTTCCCAAAGAGCCCTCTGCCTGGTAGCCGACAAAAATTAAGCTGTTTTTCGGATTATCTGCTAGATGCTTCAGGTATTCAATCGCGGGTCCTCCAGATAACATGCCAGAAGTAGCGATTATAATGCAGGGCTCTCCATCTATGACTTCCTTCCTCATGGTGGAGCCAGTAACCCTCTTGAAGGCTTCAGCCAAAAATGGATTCCTGCCCTTGTGGAAAATTTGGTCTCTGAGCTCTTTGTTCAGATATTCCGGGTAGGTAGTATGTATGCCTGTAGCCTCCCAAATCATTCCGTCCAGGAATACTGGCACTTGACTCAAAACACCCTGATTCATGTACTCGTCCAGAGCAACCATTAGCTCTTGGGCTCTGCCCACAGCAAACGCTGGCACCAGAACTTTTCCACCTCGACTGACAGTATCGTTCAGTATTCTCATGAGCTCCTGCTCAGCTTCCCTCCTGCTCGGCTGGACGTCATTCGCTCCGCCATAGGTACCTTCAATAATCAGGGTTTCTAATCTTGGAAATCTCGTATTAGCAGGTTCAAAAAGTCTTGATTTCTCAAATTTAATGTCCCCTGTATAGGCAAGGTTGTACAAGCCGTCGCCTACGTGAAAATGAGCTATCGAAGAGCCGAGAATATGCCCTGCATTGTGCAAGGTTAGCCTTATGTCTGGGGAAATGTCGGTTACCTCGCCGTAGTCGAGGGGAATAATATACTTGAGCAATTTCTTAATGAACATCCGGGAGTAAGGAAGCTCCTTGCCCTCTCTTTCAATAACGTCTAAATAATCCCAGTGCAGCAGGAACATTAGGTCCCTCGTGGGTGGAGTGCAGTAAATCGGTCCTTCATATCCCATATAATACAAATATGGCACAAAACCGCAGTGGTCTAAGTGAGCATGCGTCACAACAACTGCATCCAGGTCTTGAATGCTGAACTCCGGAAGGTTAAGATATGGAAATGCGTTTTCACTTTCTCTGGCAGCGATGTTTACTCCGCAGTCTATGAGAACCTTGCTCTCTGGCGTATGCAGATACATCGAAGTTCTTCCTACTTCTCTGAAACCTCCAAGAGTGCTGACTCTTATCCAGAAGCTGCCTCTTGAAATCGGCGTTCTGTGAATTCTCCTGCCCACTTTGCGCAGGATTTCCTTGCGCTCGTCGCTCGTCTTAAGCAGCGTATGCCTTACACTCTTTACAATCTTAGAGGTTATTGGAGGAGCTCTCCTTACTTTGGGAGTCCAGCCAACTGCAAGCTTTATATCGCTGAGAGTTTTTCCGGATTTTCCTATAACCAGCCCGGGCTTGAGCGATTCGATTAAAGTCTCGCCAAAGTTTGTATCGAACTTTATGTCAGTTATGCCAGCTTCCTCTGGCACAACTTCCTTGATTTTCGCTACAGCTCTTTCAGGCTCCATCAGTACCGAGGGGTCTGGCCGTATAATTATCCTTTTCCGAATTATCCTGGCAAGCTCTTTGACAATCTCCCCGTTTGCCAGAACCGAAGGATTTTTGGAGTATAGTACTACCTCCGGACCCTCAAAATCCACTTTAGTTATAAGAGAAGTAGCGGGGGTGTTGTCCTTCACTATCTTCTTAATTTCATTAAGGCTGTCTTCCACTGACACTTGAATACCCCAAAAATTGCAATTTAATAAGAATTAAAGCGTGCTGACTATATTTTCGACTTCCTGTTCAGAAAATTTCTTGAAACCTTTCTCTGTGATTTTAACTACGTCAATTCCATTGCCTGTCATTGCGTCCCTCTCAAGAGCAGCCCTGATTGCCCTTACTGCAACCTTAATGCACTTGTCTATCGGCACGTCTTCCTTGAAGCTGTCTTCCAGTACTCCGTATGCAACCGGCGAGCCAGAGCCTGTGGCAATTACTTTATCCTCGATAGAGCTTCCCAGAGGGTCTATGGAAAATAGCCTTGAACCCTTCTTGTCAAAGCCTCCCACTATAACTTGCACAATCATTGGATAGTAGCGCTGGGAAAACAGTATATTCGCCATCAGCGTTGCCACAGCTTCCACGCTCATCTCCCCGCCCTTGCGCATTCTGTACAGCTTTGCCTCGGCCTGTATCCACCTTAGCAAAGCCTGCGCATCTGACACTGCTCCTGCCACGGTTGCACCTATGTGCGTGTCTATCATGAAGCTCTTCTGCACTATCTTGTGGGCAATCAGCGTGCCCATCGTCGCCCTTCTATCAGAAACCAGCACAACGCCTTCCTTGCAGGCAAGCCCGATTGTAGTTGTGCCCTTCGTGTATTCCTTTGTTCTTTCAGCAACTTCCATTCAGAACCTCCAGAGCAAACTAAGATAAAATAAGAGTGCTAACTAATACTATTTATTTCTCATATATAAGCCTTTCTCATAAATTTCAGTAAGCCCTCCCTAGCTGCAGCACGCTCTCCGCCTCTTTCCCGCACCCCACGCACTTGCCTTTCGCACCTTCGATTATTCCTAAAATATCCACATTTGCCTCATTTTCAATTTCCTTAGCGCACGCCTCTTCTCCGCACCACCGCACCTTGACTATGCCTCCATTTTCTGAAATTATCTTCCCTACTTCTTTCAGCGAATTCGTAGAATGCACGTGCTTGTTAAATTCCTCCCAAGCCCGCTTCCTCAAATCCTCTGAAATGCTGTTTAGAATCTCTGCAACTTTTTCTCTAACATTCCTTCTGGCAATCTGCTGCTTCTTGCATGTGTCTCTTCGAACGACAGTAATTTTCTCCTGCTCTATATCCTTTGGACCTACTTCGACTCTCAAGGGCACGCCCTTGATTTCCCAGTCATAGTACTTGCTTCCGGGTCTGACATCCCGGTCGTCAATATGAACGCGGAAGTCTTTCAGTTCTTCTTTCAGTTTTTCTACCTCGGCATCTACATCCTTTTCCGAATCTTTAAACCAGATTGGGACAATTACAATTTGAATAGGTGCGGCTTCGGGCATTAGGCAAAGACCTCTGTCATCGCCGTGAATAACCAAGAGAGAAGCTATGACCCTGTCTGAGATTCCGTAGCAGGTCTGGTGAACGTACTCCTGCTCCCCCTGCCTGTTCTCGAACTGCACATTAAAGGTTTTTGCAAAGTTCTGCCCAAGATTATGCACGGTTGCTATCTGAAGCGTCCTGCGGTCTGGAAATACTGTATCGAAGGCAATCGTGTACTCTGCCCCGGGAAACTTGTCCCAGTCAGGGCGCCTGCTGATTGAATAAGGCACGCCTAAAATATCGAAGAATCGCTTGTATATCTCTATTGCCTCTGTTACCTGCCTCTCGGCGTCTTCGTGCGAAGCATGTGCAGTGTGCGCTTCCTTAAAAGTCGTTATCTCCCTGAGCCTGATTAAAGGTCTCGTATGCTTGGTTTCGTACCTGAAGATATTCACGATTTGATAAACCTTCAGGGGCATATCGCTGTGGGAGCGAATCCAGACTGCAAACATCGGATAAATCGCTGTTTCAGAGGTAGGTCTTAGAGCAAGCTTGACGTTCAGCGGCTCCAAACCGCCGTGGGTAACCCAGTACACTTCATCCTCAAAGCCCTTGATGTGCTTTGCTTCCTTTGAAAATTCCTGCTCAGGAATTAATAAAGGGAAAAGTGCTTCCTTGTGGTTTTTCTCCTCCAGAATATTTCGAATTGCATCTAATACGTGCTTCCTGATTTTGAAGCCGTAGGGGAACCAGACGTAGAGACCTTTGACAGGGTAGCGAAT
>JBDRDL010000008.1:0-8083 GCA_043820925.1 Methanobacteriota archaeon
CGACTATAAACACAGCTGCAGCAACTACGGTTGTCCACCAGCCATTTTTGCCGACTATCGCAGACTGCGTAACGTTTGTTGTCCTGACTATCTTATCGCTCATCTTCCAGATTTCTTTTCTTTCGTCATAGTTTTTGTTGATATCGAATTCAACGCCGAGAGTCGTTGCCAGCATGCATGCGGCTAAGTCTTCTGCATAGTCTCCAGCTTTTTCTTCTGTCTCGCCGAAAGAGTGGTGCTCGCTCAGGTAGCCGTACTGCATCTTCTCCGCAGGAATTGCACAGCCGATAGAAGCTGCAATCAAGCGCATCGGTTCATTGCTTGAATTCTCGCTCAAAACGCAGTACACAATTTGACCAATATTCAATTCCTTCAAACCCGCATCTCTGGAAACTACCTTGCAGTTCGGCGGGAGTATGCTCGATACCCTGACAAGATTGTATTTCTCAATTCCTGCATCTCTAAGGGCAAGCTCAAAAGATTCCAGTCGCTCTTTGTGTTTTCCTACGCCTTTGGTAAAAAAAATTTTCTGAGGTATCACTTTCGCCTACCTATCTTCTTAAAACTGCAAACATATATTTAAGTTTTATGCTCGTTGTGGAAAGATTTTTAATGTCTGAGTGCGATTTTTTTCTGATGAGCGAAGCGAACCTGAAGAAGTTAAGGAAAAAAATAGACAGCATAGATAGAAGAATTATTCGGCTACTGCGCAGGAGATTTGAAGCAGTGGAAGAAGTTGCAAAAGTAAAGAAGAACTTGGGGCTGGACGTGAACGACGAAGCCAGAGAAAGAGAAGTTATTCAAAATTGCAAGAGCGCTGCAAAGGGCTTGGATAAAGAATTTGTTGAGAAGTTAGCGAAGCTAATTTTGGCTCAAAGCAAAAAAATCCAATCACGCAAGTAGAGGCGATTAAATGAAAATTTCTATACTCGGACCCAGGGGAACTTTCAGCGAAGAAGCGGCACATAAATTCTCTAAAACTCCGGAGCTGCTGCTGGGCAAAGATATGGAAGAAATTTTTGAGAGCGTCCTGAGCAGAAAGGCTGATTATGGAATCGTTCCTGTTGAAAATTCTCTGGAAGGCTCTGTCGGAGTAACGCTGGAGCTGCTTCAGAAAAAAGATACAAAAATATGCGGAGAAATAATTTTAAACATAAGGCACAGCTTGGTGGCGCTGCCTTCGGTAGGACTGCCAGACATAAAAGAGATTATTTCCCATCCGCATGCACTGGCGCAGTGCAAGAATTTCATCAGAAATCTGAAAGCGAATACCAGAAGTTTTCACAGCACGGCAGAGGCTGCAAGGGAGATAGCACAGCAAAAACTTAAAAACGTTGCGGCGATAGCTCCGAAGATTGCTGCGCAGCTTTACAATCTGAAGATTTTGAAGGAAGATATTCAGGACGAAAATCGCAATCAGACCAGGTTTTTGGTGATAGCGACAGAAGACCATGGAAAAACTGGCAGAGACAAAACTTCCATAATTCTTGGACTGAAGGACAGACCTGGCGCTCTGTACGATGCGCTGGAAGGATTTGCGCTGGAGAAGATAAATCTAACCAAGATAGAGTCGCGACCTTCCAGAAAAGCGCTGGGAGACTATGTTTTCTATATAGATTTTGAAGGTCACAGAAAAGATGCCAGAGTCAGGAAGGTTTTAAGGAATTTAAAAAAGCGAGTTGCTTTTATGAAGATACTGGGAAGCTACCCGCTCTCCCGAAACTCTTTTATATGCAAAACCTTATATTCTTATAATAAACCTTCAAATTCGGAGGCATCCTATGGGAATTAGAGAGTTTTTCAGCAGGCTGAGAGGAGGACAAGAGCAGAAAAGTGAAGTAAAAGATTATGTCGAGCTGCCTGTTCAGGCAGAAAGTTCTCCAGCTCTTGCTCCGGAGAGATATGTAAAAGTTTGCAAATTGAAAGGCTTTTCTGATGTAGACATTACTGCCAGCGAGCTGGGTGAAGGAAACATCGTGATTCTGGATATAAAGCCTCTGGCAGATAGAAGCGCAACCGAGTTAAAGCATGCGGTGGACGAGATAAAAGATATATGCACCTCGATGGGAGGAGACATCGCAGGTTTGAGCGAGTACCACTTAATAATGACTCCTCCATCCGTTAAAATAGAGAGGTCGACGGAATCCAAGGCTGGAACTTTTGAAGACGCAATGGAGAGAGTCAGAAAGAGGATGTCCAAGTAGATGCATGTTGACGCTCCCTGTCCTGCATGCGAGAAACTCGGCTTAGATGTCGCATTTCATATTCACAAAATACCTTATTTTGGAGATGTAATGGAGAACGTTATTTCCTGTTCGAGCTGCAGCTATCGCCATGCCGACGTGATTATTCTGGAAACAAAAGAACCGACGAGGTACGCTCTAAAAGTTGAAAGCGAGGAGGATATGCTAATCAGAGTCGTACGCTCTGGCAGTGCCAAAATAGAGATACCGGAGCTTGGAATCAAGATAACACCCGGACTGAACTCAGAAGGATATGTATCTAACGTGGAGGGCGTGCTTGCGAGAATAGAAGATGTGCTTACGACAATAAAATCCTGGAAGGGCGGCAAAAAAGGCGAGAGAGCCGAGAAGCTGCTGGACAGAATAAAAAAAATTAAAGCAGGAAAAGAGACTGTGCACTTAATAATCGAGGACCCAACTGGAAACAGCACAATAATCTCTAATAAAGCTGTTAAGGAAAGAGCATGAAATTCAGGCAGCTTAACAAGGAGGAGCTTGAAATTCTGAGAGGCGTAAACAGAGAGTTCGGAGCAGATGTAGATTCGATTTTTAAGGGCAAAAAACTTCTCGTAGCTTTGGGCGGAAGAAAGGAGGTATTTGTAACAAACGGAGATACCCTTGATGTGCTCGAGAAAATGAAAAAGGAGCCGTACTCTGTAGGTCTTTTTATAGGAGAGATAAAAAAGAAAAAATTTATGTTGAGCTTGGAGGGTGCAGCGCTCATTTCTAAGCACGCAAAAAATAAAATTTTTGTAGGCAGCAAAATCGAACAGTTAGTTTTATATGGGCGAGACATCTTCTCTAACTCTATTTTAAAGTCCAGCGAATTAAGTGAAGGTAACAAATGCCTCATCGTCAACGAGAGCGATGAATTAATCGCAATCGGAAGAGTTAAAAAAGGAATCGTAGAAAATTTAATCGACAGAGGATGGTATCTCAGGAAGGGAGAATAGAATGGTGCTGCAGAACGGAGACTTCGTGAAAATAAACTACATCGGAAAAATCAAGGAGAGTGGAAAGGTATTTGACACAACGGTAGAGCAAGTTGCAAAGGAAAATAAAATTTACGACGAGAAGATTCAATTCAAGGCAGTACCAATAGTCATAGGTGCAGGTCATGTTATAAAAGGCTTGGACGAGGCGCTTATAGGCACAGAGGTAGGGGAGAAAAAAATTATAGAGATACCCCCGGCAAAGGGCTACGGGGAGAGAGACCCGAAGCTGGTAAAGGTAGTCCCTCTCAAGGATTTTAAAAAGCAGGGCTTAACTCCTGTCCCGGGAATGCGTGTCGAGGCAGATGGAAGAATTGGAAAGGTGCAGAGCGTAGGCGCCGGGAGGGTTAGAGTCGACTTCAACTACGAGCTCGCAGGCAAGGTTTTGGAGTACGAAGTCAACGTCGAGGAAAAAACAAACAAGCTTGAGGAGAAAATAAGGCTGCTGCTTGAACTGCACTTCCCCTATGCAAACCCAAACGACCATGAAGTCAAGCTCGAAAACGGCAAGGCAGTCATAATTCTCTCGGATATAGCGAAAATAAAGCAGGAAGCTCTTCTCGCCAAGCACTATGTTGCGAGAGACATTTTCAAATTTTTAAACATAAAAGAAGTAGAATTCAGAGAAGTTTTCAAGAAGCCCGAAGCGCTGAAGGAGGAGAAGGAAGGAGGAGGGAAGTAATTGTCAATGCTTTTACTGAGCAGCAAATGCTTTCTTCTCTTTTAGTATCTTCACTATATCCTTATCTGTAAGCCTGTCTCTCAGGCGCCTTATTTCTTTTGCAGCATCGCCTACCTTGGGCGTTATTATTTCGAGGAACTGCACATACTCGTCGTAGGGCAGTTCTTCTTTTGCAAGCTTTAGCACTTTTTCGAGAACTTCGGCTTTAGTTGCCATATTCAACCTCTTTCAGAAATTCCTCTGGACTGCGAATTTTTATTCCTGTAATTTTATCTCTCTTACCTAATAATTCATCGTCAACGGATATAAAGTATATTGCACCGCCTTCAACAGCGCTCGCAACATGATACGCATCCATATCCTTTAACCCTGCTTTCTTTATTTCTTTTTTCCTTGATAAAATTTCCTGTGTAACTAATTCTATTTTTTCAGAAATTACTTTATCCATGCTTTTCTTGGTGGATTCTCTTTTCTTCTCGCCTTCGATTCTTTCTACTTCTATATCAAGAAATACTGAACCGACTACGCTAAACTTTCCCTCGTACACTTTCCTCAGAATTTTTAGGTATGCTGTCCTTTCACTTTCTATTCTTGGCGATGGCTTGTCAAAAGGTCTGCACCAGACGCAGGTGTCGAGATAGATTTTCATGCTATGAAATTACAGTGCAAGTTAAAATAATTTTTGTTACACCTACGGCGCTTATTACGTCGTCGTATTCGGGAGGAAGATGCAGAGAAATACGCAGGGCTGATAAAAGAGTGCCCGCAGTTGAACGTTGTGGCGAGTGTTGAGAAAGTGGAAGCAGCAAGGTTTAAATCCCTACGAGGAGATTATCAAGCGGGTGAGCTAAATACGTACGTGCTGAAGTTCTAGCGTTTCTACCTATGGACTCATGGTTCCTTACTAAGTAAAGACGTATGATGAGAAACTCAGGATTCCTTTAAAAGAGCCTTCAATCTACTTTTATAATTAATGTAATCTTTACGCAGTACCTCTTCAAACTTTATTTTAAATTCTTCGTATTTTTCATCAGCAGGTTTTTCTTTTGGCTCTAGATTTGCAGCACCGCTTCTAACTACAACTTGAAATTTATATAGGTATGGTTCCACTTCTTTACTTGCCAAATAATCGTACTTATTTATCGTATCCAGAAATTCCTTGGCTCTTCTACCATCAGCAGATTCTGCGTTGGGCATCTCATTTAGGTATTGGGCAAATGCAGAATGATTTATTTTCCAAAAAACCGGGTGGTTAATCAACGGAGAATAAAATTTTTCTAGCGTATCTGTATAAAACTGAATCTTTCGGTCTTTCCTCGTTTCAGTAACCATATTCCAAGTAGCTAGGACATATAAAATAGTGATACCGACCAGCATTGTAATCAATGCAAGATTCAAGTATTCCGGTTTAAGGTTTGTAAGTGCGTAGGTTAAGTACAACATAAAAAGAACAAAGAAAAATAATGCGCCAATAAAACTCCCAATTAAATTTTGTTTTAAATCTTCCTTTAACGTCATGGCTATTCTATCCTAATAATTTGAGTGTTTGTACATGCTTAGCTACTTAAAACTTTTCCGACGCTCTCGGCACACGGCTCTAAACCCTCTTCAATTTCACCAGCACAAGCTCCTTCCCTTTTTCGCATTCCATGGCATTCAAAAATTCCAAAATTTCACATGCATCGTTGCTTAGCAGACCTTCAGGGTCGCAGTACTTCGAATTCTTGCAGAATATCTCTCTGCACTCTAAAGGCGTGAACGTAATTTTCGCTCCAACAAATGCCTTTTTTCTGTCCACCGCTGCGAGAATCTCGGATTCTTCTACCTCCACTACATTCACTTTCTCGTAAAGCCTGCACCCGTGCTCTTTATCCCGCACAGCGGTAACCCTGTACTTCCTGCCCTTTTCGAGGTTTTCGATGCATACTTTTGATAATTCGCATTCGGTGCACTCCTCTGCCCCGCCGTAGTGCACGAATTCATATCCAGCCCTTGCATGCCTGGAATCCAGCAGTGTTATTTTCATATTACTCCTGTAGCACTTGCAAGCTCTCTGGCTTTCTTTTCTGTCAAGCCCTTGCCCAGAATCGTGTACCTGCTCGGTCTGATTTTGTGCGCTTTTGTTAGAGCTTTTATGATATGTTTCTCTTCTATTCCAAGCTTTTCTGCATTTGTCGGTGCGCCGATTCTTCCCAAAGAATTCTTTATTTTCTTCCAGTCGCCGCCGTGCAGGTACATCATCATTATCGCACCCACGCCGCACTGCTCTCCGTGCAGAGCAGGCTTTGGGGCAATCATGTCCAGAGCATGGCTGAATTTGTGCTCAGAGCCGCTTCCTGGTCGAGAACTGCCTGCGATGCTCATCGCAACCCCTGAAGATATTAATGCTTTAACAACTTTTCTAATTCCTTCTTCTCTATTTTTTCTAATCACATCGCAAGAATTCATTATAATCTTGGCTGTCATCAGCGAAAGAGTAGCAGCGTACTCGCTGTACTCCTCGCCCTTCAACCTGTGCGCAAGCTCCCAGTCTTTGACTGCAGTGAATTTCGAAATTACATCTCCACAGCCGCTTGCAGTTAGCTTGTAAGGTGCTTTTCTTATAATCTCTGTGTCTGCGATTACCCCGAGGGGAGCTCTGGCTGCAATAGAAACAGTATTTCTGTTGTGTTTTATCGAGGCTCGAGAAGAAGCGATGCCGTCGTGCGAGGCAGCGGTCGGAATGCTGACGAATTCCAGAGAAGATTCCTTTGCAGCCAGCTTTGCGATGTCAATAACCTTGCCTCCGCCAACGCCTGCGATGAAATCGATTTTCTTCTTATGAAGTAAATTTTTAACTTTCTCAACTTCATCCATCGAAGCTTCACCGACGAGCGCAACTTCTATGTCGTGCTCCTCTCCCAGGACGCTGCAGAGCCTTTCTCCGGCAATATTATAGGTGTGCGGTCCGGAAATAACCAGGGCTTTGCCGTCGAGCTTTAAATCCCTGCAGACCGAATCAGCCTTCAATATTGCATCCTTGCCTACCAGCACTGCCCTTGGAAGCTGCATGAATTTTGAGTGCATAATAACCCTTCCGTAATAAGTTATATAAAGAACTTTTTACTTTTAAATGCACTCATGGCTGTTTATACCCTTCAGGATTATTTAATAAGTATAGCGATTCTTCTAACGATTCTTGCACTGCTTCGCAGGTTTTTGTTCCATATCGTTAAGCTGGATAAATATTTCGCTGTTTCGCTTGTGCCAGCAATTGTTTTCGGCATCGCTGTTCGGGTTCTTGCAGACGCTGGATTCTATCTGAAAAGCGACTGGTGGAGCGTGACGCCCGGAATTTATTTAACTGCCTGCGCCTTCGGTAGCGCTTATCTCGCAGCCTCGCTTTACGTGCAGAAGAAGAGCGGAATTGAATACTGGAAGCTCTCACTTTTTATCGGTACGCTTGTACTGCCTTACTTCCTGCTGAATCTCGCAGGTTACATGAAGCACCCGCTCAGGATTTTCTATCCACTTGCTATCGCAATGCTCATCTCAGGTCTCGTTTATTCTACCTCCTTGCTTTGTGAAAAAACCAGAATATTCAGAATGAAAGAAAATTTCATAATCATATTTGCGCACCTGCTCGACGGTTCGGGTACCTTCATAGGCATGGAGTACTTCGGCTTTTCAGAAGAGCACATAATACCTGAGATGCTGATAAATCTCGCAGGAAGCGCTGCGATAATGATACCCCTAAAGCTTGCAGTTATACTGGCAGCGATTTATTTAATAGAAAAGTGGAAGGAAGAGGAAGGGGTAGATTTATACTACAGAATAATTAAACTTACCCTGTTCATCCTGGGCATAGGTCCGGGCACCAGAAATGCACTGCTGCTTGCGCTATTCTAACCGACGTAGGGGGTCAAGCAGGCTGGCACTAACGACCCCCTACGTCTGCGTACCGAGGGAATGAAATGAGAGAGAAGTGGAAGAATAACTTCAGCGAGTGGTACAACGAAATATTAGAAAAAGCTGAGATTCTGGATATTCGCTACCCTGTCAAAGGTCTCTACGTCTGGTTCCCCTACGGCTTCAAAATCAGGAAGCACGTATTAGATGCAATTCGAAATATTCTGGAGGAGAAAAACCACAAGGAAGCACTTTTCCCTTTATTAATTCCTGAGCAG
>JBDRDL010000009.1:0-2835 GCA_043820925.1 Methanobacteriota archaeon
GAACATGCCCGAAGGAGAGGCGCTGTTCTCGGTTGTCAAAGAGGGCGTGAAGGATTAGGCGCAAGGCTTATAACGTTAGGGAAAAGATAAAAATGGGTGAATTGAGTGTATGTAAGTTTTAGTATATTGGCCGTAACGAGAATGGAGAATAAGATTTGCTGCGGAGGCATAGATACTGAAAACAGACGGTGGGTAAGACCTATCCGCCTCCCCACGAATAACCTCCTTATATCCGATGTTCACCAAAGAAGTATTGAAATCTTCAAATTGTATAATAAAGTCCGCTTCTTGGCGGGCAGGCGGATATCAACCCCGCCCCATACGGAGGATTTCGAGGTAGACTGGTCGTACACTCCCTCTTTAATCGAGTATATCGGCGGAGAGAACCGAGCGAGAATGTTAAGAGAGTGGTGTGAGAATCCTCAACATTCAATTAAAGAGTATCTGGTTTCTCGAAAAAGGTCTCTAATGCTGGTAAGACCGGATGAGATACGATCAATAACAATTAATACTTTTGAACAAAAAATGCATGCCAGAATACAATTCCCTATTAATGAGAGGTTTTATAATCTTCCATGTACTGACTTAAAATGGAGGGCGTATTGCAGAATGCGATCGAGGGATGAAATTTTAAGAGAGATTCAAAATAGCGAGACTTACTTCACAATCGGCTTGTCCCGCTTGTTTAAAGATGATTACTGGCCGATGTTGGTGGGCGTGCACACAATACCAGATTATACTGCATCAATCGATTATAATAATCTCTAGGTGATAAAGGTGGGGAAAATTTACACGGTAGGGCATAGCAACCTTGGGGTGAGCGATTTTATAAGGTTGCTAGAGAAGTTCAAAATTAGATTCTTGCTGGATGTTAGGAGCAGTCCTGGCTCTTCATATAGTGACCAATTTAACATGGATGAGCTAAAGGCTAAGTTAATGGAGAGGAATATTGCCTACATATATCTGGGGAAGGCGCTGGGCGGCAGGCAAAAAGTCCCTTTTGAAAAATATTCTCGAACTGAGCGGTATCTTGAGGAATTAAATAAAATAGAGAGAATGTCAAAAGAGGGGGAGGTAGCGCTTATGTGCAGCGAGGCCGATTTTCTAAAGTGCCACAGGAAGATTATTTCCAATTCGTTGACTGAAAGAGGGTATGAGACGGGGCATATTTTAAAAGATGGCAAGGTCGTGGGAAATCAGGTAATCGAGGTATTTGGGTGAAGACATGAAAATATTTACGTTAGGATTTACTAAGAAATCTTTGGAGGATTTTGTAGAGTTACTGAGGAGATATAATGTAGAGCGGGTGGTGGATGTAAGGGCGAACGCAACGTCCCAGCTCGCGGGCTTCGCCAAATCCAGGGATTTAGAATACCTCTTAGAAAAACTTCTTAAGATAGATTACATCCACGTTAAAGAGCTGGCACCTACGCAGGAGCTGCTTAAGAGATACAAAAAAAACAAAGATTGGGGGGAGTATGAGAAAGAATTTAATGGGATAATTTCCGAAAGGCGAATCGAAAATTATTTTGATGCAATTGCAAGAAACGTTGATTCTATCTGCCTGCTGTGCGTCGAGGATAAAGCGGACCACTGCCACAGGAGATTGATTGCCGAGTATTTTAGCAAGAAGTTCGATAGAATTTCGATACACCACTTAACCAAAGCTAATCTTATTTGACTCAAGTTAACGAGTTTTTCATGATTACTTTTCTCGTGCTCTCGCCAAACGCATAAGGATATATACGCTCATTTTCCTGCGAGGTGCGAGAATGAAAACTGCGCTAGAACTGCTAGACAGGAATAGCGAGGAGCTGAAAGCGAAGCTGGACGTAAGTGACGAGGTAATAAAAAAAGCAAAAGAATTCATAAGCAAGTTGAATGGCACTGGAATGCATTCGAAATCGGTTGCGGGAGGAGCTGTTTACATAGCGGGGGTGCTTATAGGGGAGAGGAAAACGCAGCGGGAGGTTGCACTTGCTTTTGGAGTTGTAGAAACAACGATTAGGAAGTCGTACAGGAGGATTGCTTCTGCTGCGGATATAGAAATAACTGTGTGAAATGTAAAAGTGAAAAACCGGGACGAAGATGACAGAAACGATTTTTAAGGACATGAATGCCTTCGAGCAGGGCTATGTTCCCAAGGATTTTATACACAGGGAGGGGGAGCTGAAGGAAATTGCATTCTGTTTAGAGCCTGCTTTCAAAGGCTACCAGGCAACGAGCATGAAAATACACGGCGAGCCTGCAACTGGAAAAACGACCGCAGTTAAGATAGTATTCGATGAAGTAAAAGAGAAGAGCAGCGTTGCATGCGCCTACGTGAATTCGAGTATATACGATACAAAGTTTTCGATTTTCGAGAAGATTCAGAGGAGTTTGGGTTTATCTAGAAATGCGAACAGGCTCGATGCTGTCTACTGTGAAATTTTTAACAAGCTTTCAAGGAATGAAAAAAGTCTAATCGTTGCTCTCGATGACGTAAACTTCCTTGATGCGCAGACGCTCAACGAGGTTCTGCTCCGCATATTGAAAGCAAATGAAGAGTTCGAAGTCAGCGCAAGTGTGATTGCGATTTCTTCCTCTCCTGCCTTCAGCCTGCACCTGCGCCCGCAGGTAGCTTCCGTATTCTCGCCCAGGGAGATTTTCTTTCGCCCATATACGCTCGATGAGATGTACGACGTTCTGAAGCAGCGCTGCTGGTATGGGTTCATTCCAGAAGCAGCGAGCGATGGAATAATAAGGAAGATAGCGGCTGAGGCGCACAAGAAGAAGGATTTAAGGCTCGGGATAAGGCTTCTGAAGGAGAGCGGAGTAATTGCAGAGAGGGAAAGC
>JBDRDL010000010.1:0-4794 GCA_043820925.1 Methanobacteriota archaeon
TGCGAGTCTGGAGATATCTTGGCCAGAGATAGAAAGTTGCCCAAGATAGAGAAGGACGATACCATCGCTTTTCTAGACACAGGCGCCTATGGAATAGTGATGTCCTCGCAGTACAACTCCCGCCCGCGCTGCGCTGAAGTTTTAGTGAGCAATGAGAGCTACGAGCTCATAAGAGAAAGAGAAACTTTCGAGGACTTGCTTGCAAAGCAGAAGGTGCCGAGAAGGTTGAAAAAATAGCCTTACATTTTATACTTGTAATTAAAAATTTTTGAAAGAATGGATAGAAAGCCCTTCTGCTGAAGGGCTGAAGATAAAAATGGTGATGAGTAAATTGGCAAAGCTGATTGCAGAGAAGATGACCAATTTGTTATCACGTGAGTTTAACCTTCAATTACGGATAGGGGTCCGCTTACCAATGAAAACTTTTCGATCCCTGCTTTCCTATCTAAGGTTTAGTAAAAATGAACTCCCTCTCATTTTGGATTTATTGAGGAAGAACGAATTCTGTGTTATAAAATCTAAAAATAGGATTTTTCTTCAGAAAAGTATATATTTCAGTAGCGAAAATAATATAAATCAATAAAATTTAAATATAATACAAATGAAGAGGGATTAAAAATGCCAAAACAATACTCGCAATGTAAAGGAGCAAAAGTTGCCGAGTTGTCGTACGATGATTTCAAGCCCTGGAAAATAAGAGCGTACTTACCTTCGAAAATCGATTACGAGATCAGACGAAGGGGTGCAGATCGGAAAGTGGAGATTTGGACCCGTGATGTCGCTGCGGTTGATTTGGTTTATAAAGCGGTTAAGGAGTCGCTGAAAGGAGGTGAGTAAAATGGTCGCACAGAGGCCGTACAAGGGGTTAAGACCTGACATACAAAGAATGGCGGAAGGAGGATTTACGAGAGCTAACTACGCTAACTGGGTGAGAAAGTTCAGGGCGCGGTGGTCGGACAGGACTCCTCTATTAAGACCTCAAACTTACAGGTTGCTCTTCAAAAAAGCAATAGGTATGAAATAACCCACGAAAGAAAAGGAACGGATCGTTCATGCCGAGACAGCATGAGTACTGGCAGAGGAGCTTAGATTCCCTATCTAGAAAGCATTCTAGAGATACGAAGGACGTACAGAAAGGTATTGAGGAGTACGCCCGGAGATTTAGAAAGGACATCAAGGAACTAACTGATAAGTTTGGAGGCAGTTATCAACAAGAATTTCGGAGATCGGTAGAACAACTCAAAGAGAGTTTTGAGAGAGATGTTAAGAAAATAAGGGAGAGGATGTATCCGAAGGTGAGATAATGGTCATATCCAGTCCATCCACCAGTAGAAAGGTGAGGCTGAGGGAGATGCCTTGGTTAATGAAGCAACCGTGGCACACTGAGAGCGAAAAAGGAAGGATGGAGAGGCTTTGGAACAGGCTGTACTTGGACCCTATACCTGCAAGAAAAGAAGTCTACGAAAGGTATAAGCCGGGCTGGATGGTCTCTCCGTTATCATTCGAGGAAAGGTTAAAAAAACTTAGAGAAAAAAAGAAATAAACTCCGGTGTCTTTTCACGAATTTACCGTTGAGAAATCTGCATTAGCCCTTACACGATTAGTTACTAATAGCACAGTTTTTGCAAAATTAATCGTCGCCCCCAACTCTGCTCCGCAGATCACAAGTGAGCTTCGCAAGCATTCAGGTTCTTTTGCCCTAACACTAAGTGATACTCTACAAGTTTTCTCACGGTCGATGGTCGTGTATCGGTGTAAGTTGCTGAAAGACTTTCTGCGTGTTTTTTGTTGCTTATACCTTATCTTCAAGATTTAGCAACTATGCCTACGACAAGCTAGCCTTTCTTTGACCTAGAAAGATATTTTTTAGCCTCCTTTGTATAAACCCATTTGCTAGGACTACCGGCCAACCATTTCTTCGAGCTCAGCTCCCAAATCCTGTTCCAGAAATTTTATAAGCACATCATCTGGAGCGTGACATAAGATGTCCTTTCTAAGGATGTACACTTTTCTTTTATCTGAGTTCGTCTCCACCATTTCATGGGCAACGCTTTCTTCCACCTCGGTTTTACCATATTTCTCTACAAATTCGCGAAAGGCATCTTTTTTTTCATTGCTATCAAAATAAATTAATCTGCATGCTTATAAACACTTGTTTCTTTGCGTGTGCTAAAATCATCCCAAATCGTTTTAGCCAAAGCCTCAATAAGCCTTTTCCTCCCCTTTGTAAGCTTCTTCATTAAAAGACATAATAAGCTTATTTACAACTTCCTTGTAAGGCTCTATGACTTTGCTTATAGCATAATACAAAAACTCATGCCTTTCTACTGGCTAAACGGCTCTTAAACCCTAGGTATGGGAGTTATAGAATTAGGTAAGCTCTGAACGAGCGAACGGGGAAAGGTATTTATCTAACTACCAATTAGAATTATTGGTGATAAAAGATGGAAATGCCGAGACTGAATGAGATTTTAAATGGAAAGATAAACCTTCAAAATTTATTAGTGAACACACCTTTACTAGATGTAAATCTCCTCCTTGCAAACCAATTGGGAGTTAATTCAGCAATCGTAAGAGAATTATTCAAGCTCGAAATTAAGGAGAGATTTATAAATCCGACAACGGATAATCCAGTAAGAATTCAAGACTTTCTCAAGCACCTAAGCCTTTCTAGAATAACTCCAACTCTTAAAAAGATGTATGAGGAGGATTATAGGTTCAAATATCCGCCTGGAGCTGTCCTAAAAACGATGATTTACTTCAAGCTGAAAAGGAGATTTCTAAGCGAGGTATTCATCGACCTAACTACAGACCCAGAATTAGTGGAGAATCTGGGCTTTTGCATGATACCTGACTATAAGCAACTATACCACTTCTTGGATTATAGGCTTGGTGGAGATGGAACAAAAATATTGTCCGATGCTTTTGTAATAGCGATTAGAGAGGAATTTGCTAAGTTAAATGTGGCTTTCGGAGAAAGGTTAGTTATAGATGCCACGCCTTTGGCAGCCAAGGCAACTGATAGGGACGCTCAATATAACGGTCATTACAAAATTAAAGGCTATCTCTGGCATAATCTCAGAAACCTTGACACTGGCATTCCAATAGCCTTTCACGTTACCAATGCCAACGAGGACGAAGGCACTTTCCTAGCTCCTTTACTTATGAAAGCTAGGCAACTTGGAATAAAATTCAGGGAAGTCTACTTTGATGGAGGATATGCTTCCCTCGAAAATATAATGAGGGTCGAAGAGTTCTTTGGAGCTAAAGTTTATTGCAATATAACTGACAACTGGAAGATAAGAAAGGATGGCTTTTCAGAAGAGATTAAGAAGCAATACATGAAGCTGTGGATGGAGCCTTTCTGGAAGCCAAAAGTAAGTTTTGAATATATGAAATATGCCTTGATGTTAGTTGATAAAGCCAAGAATGTCGGAGCCTATCATCGAAATAGGACAATAGCCGAATATGCGGAATGCCCAGACGGATATTTAGAGGCTTATTATCTGAGGAATAGAATCGAAGGAAATCATGGGACAGAAAAGAGGCAGACTGAAATAAAGAATTTCAACGGTAAGGGGATAGACAAGTTTACGGCTCATGTAGGTTTGCATGTGATAACCCTACAAGCCGTGGCATTGTGCAGATTGCAAAACGGGGTTAGCGAGGGATTAATTAATCTAGGTGGTATAACTTAGATTCCAATAATATTTTACATTTCTATTTCTTGCCTTATTTTCAAGCTTAAAGAGACCCTAAATTTAGATGACTTTTCTAGTCAGCACCGAAAATCATATGTTTCTGAAGCTAATTAGAAATACCCGGAAAGTGAAATAATTTCAGCGGTATTGATATTAAAATTTCAAAGGAACAATTCGCATGAGAACTTCCCAAATCTCAGGATTCTATAAGCTCAGCCCGGAAGAAAGGCTGAAGATAGTCAAGGAATTTGCGCAGCTCAGCGAGGAAGAGGCGAATGTGATAAAAAATACTGGAGCGCTAGCTATGGAGCAGGTTAACAGGATGATTGAAAACGTTATTGGTATAATGGAAGTTCCTCTCGGAATTGCTACGAATTTTCTCATAAACGGCAGGGATTATCTAATCCCGATGGCAGTCGAGGAGCCTTCTGTGGTTGCAGCGGCAAGCAATGCTGCGAAGATGGCGAGAGTTAAGGGCGGCTTTTTTGCGGAGAGCACAGAGCCGAGGATGATAGGGCAGATACAGATTTGCAATGTAAGAAATACAGCCAAGGCGAAGAAGGGCATACTTGCAAATAAGAAAAAAATCCTCGAGCTTGCAAACCAGCAGGATGCAACACTTGTTAGACTCAGAGGAGGAGCAAAGGATTTGGAAGTAAATGTAATAAAAACGCAGGCTGGAAAAATGGTCATAGTTCATCTAATCGTTGACTGCAGGGACGCAATGGGTGCAAATGCAGTAAATACGATGTGTGAAGCTGTTGCGCCGGTAATTGAAGAGATAAGCAGGGGTAAAGTGCTTCTCAGGATTGTCTCAAACCTCGCAGTGCACAGGCTCGCAAGAGCAAGTGCGACGTTTGCAAAAGAAGCGCTCGGAGGCGGGGAGGTAGCAGATGCGATTATCAAGGCTTATGCCTTCGCAGCAGGTGATAAGTATCGGTGTACAACACATAACAAAGGAATAATGAACGGCATTACTGCTGTAGCGCTTGCGACTGGCAACGACACAAGAGCAGTTGAGGCAGGTGCTCACGCTTACGCTTCAATAACCGGCAAGTATAGACCTCTGACGACCTATGAAAAAAATAAGCAT
>JBDRDL010000011.1:0-16027 GCA_043820925.1 Methanobacteriota archaeon
CTTCTGAAGGAATTAGAAGCTTACGAAAAGAAAAGAGAGTTAGAAAAAAAAGAGATTTTGGGAAAACCAGCGGAGGAAGAAGGGAAAAAAGTGGAGGAGGATATGAAGGAAATCGTGGATTTTGCTAACAAGTTATATTAATACGCACCGACCAGCGTTTTCGTTGCGGCAACTCCTTTGAGCTTTCTAATGCTGTCAATTATAAAGTTCACCTGCCTCAGGTCGCCTGTCTCAATAATTATCATAAAGTCATATTCCCCGAAGAGCTCTATAACGCCCCTTACCCCCTGAAACATGCCCAGCTTTCTTCTTATCTTGACTTCTTCTCCAAGCTTTGCGTTTATAAAGCACACCGCAACTACCATATTTTATCTCCATTTTTCCTTTAAATATGCGCCGATTTTAAAAGAATCGACGGGTCCTACCATTACCTCCCATCCAGTAGCGTCTTCAATCTCCCCGCTGATTCTTGCAGCTCTTCCAGGAATTATCAGCTTCTTGTGTTTAACTTTCTCAGTAGCTTTTGCTGCCTCTAAAGCACGCTTTACGCCCTCTGCAGTAAGCTTGCCGCCAGCCATAGAAGCTTCAACCGCCAGACCTCCTGTATCAACAACTAGAACATAGCAGGAAATCTTGCTAGACTCCAAATCTCCGGCGACTGTGTAGTACGTTAAGGCAAAATTAGAGGTAAATAAGAGCGGCGAATTTTCATCTGGCTTGCCGATTGTGTTCAAGCCTGCCTGAACGCTTACCGGGACTCTCGGGTCACTATAAATGTTCTGCCTCAGGGTAAGCAGCGGCAGGAGTGCCCATGTATCAAGGGAGTGCAGAATAAGCATATCGCAGAATCTAAGCATTTGAACAGCTGCTAAGGTAGCTTCTGCCATCGCTCCTTTAACAGGTTCTTTCTCTTCCATCCAAATTACGCAAGGTGCTCCCAAAATTGGAAATCCCAATACCCTTACCTCGTTTTCTATTGCGAGCCTTCTGAGCATCGCCAAGTTCTCAGTCATTTCGTAAAACTTCTCTCCCTTCGGATAGGAGCCGATGTCTAAGACTATATCCCTGGTGCCCTGTCCAAGCAGATTCTGAACAAGGTCGATTAACCCCTGCATATCTCCTGGTGAAGAAGCAACAACAGGACAGCTGTACTTCAAAGCAAGCTTTGCAACTTCGTTCCACTTTTCCTTGGTTGCGGCATATATGAGAGGTCTTTTTTTTGCTGCGATTTCAAGTCCGACTTCCAACAGCTCTGGATTTAATGAGCAAATAACCAATGGTAAATCGCACTTCTCCACAACGTTTAGCACAGCCTCGCCGAACTTTACAGCATCGTCGCTCTTTGAACGCACAGCTATTCCATCCAGAGTAAGCTTCTGACCAATTCTTGTTACGCTGAATTTTTTTATTCTCTCCAGCCTTTCGTTCAGCTCTTTTTCGCTCATTTCGTCGTGCACATCTAAGAAGAAGGCGGTCGGGTTGAAGTAGGTTAGTTCGTGGCGATACATTACTTCTTCTCCGCCAATCGCAACTGCCTTATCTCCAGCGCCTATAATTACTTCTTTTATAGGCGGCGTTGTAAGCTCGATTAATTTTTCCCTCTGCTCGGCATACTTTTCCTCTTTCAGCGGCATGCAGTCTTCATAAGTTTTTTTCCTCTCTATCAGTGCAGAGGCAAATGCCATGCAGGTAGTCTCTCCGCACTCCCTGCAGTTAGTTCCTGGCAGGAGACGATAAATTTGCAGCGGTGAAATCTTTGCCATGCTATACCTCGCTCATGATTTCGATAGAAAGATGGCGCTTGCGTTAGCAAGTACGATAGTTATTGCGCCTACCTAACGGTAGTGCCATCTTCCTTGCGGAATGAATCTATTATCTCCTTCACTGCCTTAACAGCTTCTGGATGCAGCATCATCATTCCATCAGCGCCTGCATTTAGTACAGTAACAGCGGTAATGGTTTCCCAAAGAGGACCTCTGTACTCTCTCGGACCCCAGGCAGGCTCATCCATCCACGCTTCTCTCGCAGCCCAGGCGTTTGTAACTCCGCAGAAAATTGGATTCTGGAGAACGTCGTCGCCATTCAGAGCGTTCTGCTTGAGCCTCTCAATTATTGAATATGTGTAGTCTAAGCCATAGCCTAACGCCCCTGTTGTAGGGTCTTGCACAAGCCTCTCTTTCGGCAAGCCTTCATCACGAAGCAATCTGTTTAGAGCCTGCTGGTCTGTGATATTCATTGAAGTGAAAGAAAGTACGTTATGTCTGTACTTATTTGCAGCATCCACAATTCTTTTGTGGTCCAGGTCTAAATTTGCAGAAGCTAAGAGCAGCATTTCTCCCTCTGCAGCCTCTGCAACCTTTTCGAAAACGAGAGGGTCTTTCTGCGGGTTTCCAGAGCCCCCTATGATGAGGGGAACGTCTACTGCTTGCAAAACTTCTTCTATAGTTTTGGCTGCCTCTCTGGGCGGAGTATCTTTTATGAAGGGGTCTGTGGAGATGAGGTGAACGGTAACCATCTCTGCGCCAAGCTTCACTGCTTTTTTAGCCCATTCCCCTGGGTCGTCCCATACCTCGCTCCAAATATCCCTCAATACTCTTGGAAAAGACTGCATGGGCATGTCAAATACATCGAAAGCTACGGCAGGCTTATTTTTCCGACCGCCTTCGAAGTGATAAAGCGAAGCCTGACCGCCGAGCTTTACAACCTTTCCTCTGCTGCCCCCCTCTGCCCTCGTAGCTCCCAATTGCACTTCTGCGATTTTTCCTTTATACTGCCTAATTGGAGGTTCGAATTTTGTTCTTTTTTTTTCTAACAGCTTTACTTCAGCCTGCCTTAAATTGAATGCAAGCTCTTCAGCAGTGATGCTTACTTTTTCTAACTCAACTTCTTCAGCATCTAAAAGCCGGGAGACAATCTCATCGAGATCAACTTTCACCATCTACTTGCCCTTCTCCTTTCTGATGATAACCTTCTCGGCATATATCTTCGCATTTTTAAAGACAATGGTCATGCCGCCGACCATGGGGATTTCAACTGGCATTTGTATCTCGGGAGCTTCCACAACTTCCTTTTCTTTCCATCTCTGCACGACTGGATGACTCCTCTCCTTTAGAAATGCCTTGAGTTTTTCCAAATCCTGGGCATCTTCTTCGGTACCAATTTTGTCCCTGATTTCTTTTGGAATATCTTCACCTATCCTTTCCTTGAGAGCCTTTGGCAGCCACACCATTCTATTCCAGCCGCCGTCTGCCTGGAGCATCTTCGGAGAGCGCAAGTATTCAATTGCCGTGCCCACGAAGCCGTCGCTCTGAACTCCTCCTCCTACCTGCCCTGCGAGCGTCGAGAATGGTATTCCAAAGGGCGTAGTACCTTTATGGTCTCTGTGAACGACGCCTATTCCATCAACCTCTGGTATATAGAAGCCTATCGCCTCGAAGCAGCCGCAGGAAGTGTGCGGGTGCTCAAAAATGCTGTGCAGGAATACTCTATTAACAGTTCCATTAGACTTCTCGTAAGTGGCTTTATTCGGTCCGGAATATTCCCCCCGTAATTCATCAAGCAGCTCACCCTTTTGAATTTCGAAGATTGGTCCTTTCGGGTCAATTTTAGAAGCAGCCCTGCCTTCGAACCAAGATATCGAGCCGCAGGAAGAGGTCCTGCTCGGAGTTATTGTGCACAGATGGTGTGGGGCAAAAGATTGACACAGAGCACAGCCGTAGAAAACGTTCACATCTTCGTCCTTCAAACCTCTCAGCCTGTCGTCTCTCTTTTGAAATACTTTTCTCGCCTCCTCCTTGAATTTTTTGACTCCCTCTGCGTCTGTGCAAATGCTCACCTGCATCTTTTCTATCATCGGCCAGTTAGCCTTGAAGAGCTCGATGAGTGCTGCCCCAACATGCCTCAAACTCAGGCCTTTCTTAGCAGCCTCCCTGCTGACCCTGCACCAGATTGTATCTCTGGAATTGAGATGCATAAAACCCTGAATGTAATTTGAGAATTCATGTATGCGCCTCTCAAAAACACCCTCTAAGTCCTCTTCTAAGGTAGAACCAGCAACTTCAACGAATATGCCATAAGGATAAGCTTTGCCCTCTTGCATATCTCTTGTATCTGGACCAACTAGGACAACTTTACGGTCCTCAACTTTATCCATATCAGCAACTCTAACCAGCTCTGCCCCGAAACTCTTCGGACCAGCTAAATCAGCATGCATGTTATCCTTTCTTATCCTCTCCCCCTCATAGATTAGACCCACATCTACTGGGATGCCTTCCATTTTTGGTCACCTCATTACTACATGATTTTTTATGATATATATCTTTTTGGCTAAATCTGGAAATCTCCATGCTTTTTTATGTGCTCCACCAAGCCGCCGTCTTTCAGCAGCTGGAGCATAAACTCTGGCAGGGGCTTTGCTTGCAGCCCAATATTCCTGGTTTTATTGAATACGACGCCGGAGGCTGGCTCAACCTCAACCTCATCGCCAGCATAAATTTTATCAGTATCGACTTCCAATGCCGGAAGACCTATGTTTATCGCATTTCTGTAAAAAATCCTGGCAAAGGATTTCGCAAGCACTGCACCAACTCCTGCGAGCTTTATTATCTGTGCTGCGTGCTCCCTGCTTGAGCCGAGCCCGAAGTTTTTACCTGCGACGATTATGTCTCCTTTCCGCACTTTTTTTGCAAAATCTGCATCAGCATCCTCCAGGACATGCTTCGCAAGCTCAGGCAAGTTAGCCCGCAGGTGAAAATATCTTCCGGGTGCGATTAGGTCAGTGCTTGTGTTGTCGCCGAATTTCCAAGCCTTGCCCTGCAGCTTCATTTCAGCGCCTCTCTTGGGTCTGTGATTTCTCCTTTAATCGCAGATACAGCGGCAGTAGCTGGAGAGCTGAGATAAATCTCTGCCTCGGGATTCCCCATGCGCCCTTTAAAGTTTCGATTCTGCGTTGATAAACAAACTTCGCCGTCCCCCAATATTCCGCCGTGAACTCCAGCGCAGGCAGCGCAGCCGGGCGGGGATATAATTGCTCCTGCATTGGCCAAGATTTCGATTACTCCTTTCTTCAGAGCTTGGAGGTATATCGCATGCGACGCCGGCGCAACTATGAGCCTTGTATTCGGATGCTTCTTTTTTCCTTTCAAAATTTTTGCAGCAATTTGCAAATCTTCCAGCCTGCCGTTGGTGCATGTGCCTATGAACACCTGGTCGATTTTTGTGCCTTTCACTTCTTCCACAGCTTTTACGTTATCTACGCTGTGCGGCGCTGCAACGAGCGGCACGACGTCTGAGGCATCGATTTCAAAATTTTTCTCATATATTGCATCCTCGTCCGGCTTAATAGCCCTGAACTTCCTGCCTCTACCCTGCTGTCTCAAAAATTTTTCAGTTTTTGCATCAGCAGCGATTAAGCCAGCTTTTGCCCCGGCCTCGACCGACATGTTTGTTAGGGTAAATCTTCCTGCCATGCCCATTTTTTCTATAGCCTCGCCTGCGAATTCTAGTGCCTTGTAGGTAGCGCCGTCGCTGCCTATTTCGCCGATAAAGCGCAGAATTAAATCTTTTGGATAAACTCCTTTTGCGAGCTTTCCCTCGAAGTTTACCTTGAAACTCTGCGGCACTTTGAACCAGGTTTTTCCCAGCGCAATGCCAACAGCTACGTCAGTTGAGCCCATTCCTGTTGCAAATGCTCCTAATGCGCCAGCAGTGCAGGTATGGGAATCAGCTCCAATCAGAATTTCTCCAGGATTTACGTAATCTTCAGCCAGAATTTGATGGCACACTCCTGAGCCTACGTCGCAGAGTTTCGAGCCAGTTTGCGAAGCAAACTGGCGCAGAATTAAATGCGCATTCGAAAGCTCTTTTCTCGGGCTGGGCGCTGCGTGGTCGAGAAATAAAACAGTCCTCGAAGAATTGAAAACTTTACTCTTGCCGAGCTTCTGGAACTCCTGAATCGTTAATGGTCCTGTCCCGTCCTGAATCATTGCGACGTCTATCTTCGCAACAACTATGTCGCCTGCATGGCATGTACGCCATCTTCCTGACGGAAGAGAATGAGCGCTCAAAATTTTTTCAGAAATAGTCTTTCCCATATGTCTCACTGCGCTTTCTTTACTCCAATAACTCCGTTTGCTATTTCTCTGAGCTCCTCGTCTGTTATTGCGCTCTTCCTCTCCTGCGAGCTGCGCTTAACCACGTCCACTATCTTAATGAGCTGCTCTTTGCTGGCGTTTATTCCAAGTTCTTTTAACTTATCCCAGACAGCATGTTTGCCAGAGTGTTTTCCTATGACAATTTTCCTGCTAGTTCCGATTTCATCCGGCAGGAAAGATTCATAGGTATGTGGATATTTCAAAACCCCATCCACATGTATCCCTGACTCGTGCGTAAACATGTGCGCTCCAACTATGGATCTGTTCGGAGGCACAGATATTCCGGAGGCTTTTTCAACATAGTGTGAAATCTCACAAATCTTGCTTATCTTAAAAGGAAGCTGCAGGTTGTAGAGCTTCAACAAACCCATGATTACTCCTTCCAGCGAGGAGTTGCCTGCCCGTTCTCCCAAGCCGTTAACAGTAGTGGAAGCCCACTCTGCCCCTGCCTCAAACGCCGCCAGAGCGTTTGCAACTGCCAAGCTGTAGTCATCGTGGGTATGTATCTCCACAGGTATCCTGGTTTCTTGGATTATCCTCCTCGTAAGATACTTGCTTGAAGCTGGAATTAGAACGCCGAGAGTATCGCATATCCTGAGCCTATCTGCTCCTGCCTCCTTTCCTTTAAGTGCAAATTCTTTCAGAAAAGCGAAGTCTGTTCTTGTTGCATCCTCAGAATTCAGCGACACGTAAAGCCCGTGAGACTTTGCGTACTCCACCATGCTTGTTGCTTTTTCTAGCACTTGCTCCCTGGTCATATTCAACTTGTACCGCAGGTGAATATCAGATGTAGCTATAGAAATCGCTATCGCATCTGCTTCAGTTTTCAGCACAGCGTCAACGTCGCTCTGCACTGCCCTGGACCAGCCCATGATGCTCGCATTCAGTTTCTCCTTAACTATTGCGCCGACTGCCCTCGTCTCCTCCTCCGACATCGCAGGAGTACCTGCCTCTATCTGCTGTACCCCTATTTCGTCCAGTAAACGAGCTATCTGAATTTTTTCCTCCAGAGAGAAAACCACGCCAGGAGTCTGCTCTCCATCACGAAGCGTGGTATCATTTATCTTAGGCGCAGCAAACGAGAAGCCTTTCCTGACTTCGTCCTCAAAGTTGTACTGGCTGACGAACATAATCGAGTATTATTTCTCAGTATATAAAAATATTAACGTTTAAAGAGGGAATTTCCATGAGCATCGATAGCAACGACGAGAGGGCCAAAATTCTTAACCTCTAAAACGAAAACTGCTTCCGGCATTCCGAGGTCAAGCCAGTGCACGGCTTTAACTTTCTTAACAGCTCTCGCAGCAAGAACTCCACAGCCTCCAGTGAAGCAGAGATAAACGCAATTTTTGGTTTCAATTCCACCTTTCCCGATTATTATTTTTGTCCCGAACTTTCTTATCGTTTTTGCGATGTATCTCTCAAATCTTGCGCTCGTCGTCGGACCGCATGAGATGACCCTCCACTCTTTGTTCCTTTCGACCAGCGGTCCGCAGTGATAGATTATTTCAAAACTTACGGGCACCTCACCCTTACCCAGCTCCAGCGCTCTCTGGTGCGCTCTATCCCTTGCGGTTGCGATTTCTCCAGATATATAAACAACATCGCCTGCTTTCAGTTTCTTTATCTGCTCATCGCTTATCGGCGTTTTCAGTTTAACTGCCATGCACCATCGCCCTCGCATATCTGTGCGCCCAGCATTCTATGTTAACTGCCACTGGCAGGGAAGCTGTGTGGCAGGCAGCACACTCTACGTTCACTTTTAAACTCGTTGTTCTTCCTCCGAGTCCCATAGGTCCTATTCCCAGTTTGTTAATCTCCTCAAGCAGCTCTTTCTCCAATTTTGCGATGTCTTTTTTCTTACTGTAGGAGTTAATTGGTCTCAGCAGGGCTTCCTTCGCTAATTTTGCAGCCAAGTCAAGGGAGCCGCCTATTCCGACGCCAGCTATAGTCGGCGGGCAGGGCTTGCCCCCTGCGCTTTTGACGGTCTCTAAAACAAATTCTTTTATTCCCTGCAAGCCCTCGCTTGGCTCGAGCATTTTTGCAGCAGAACAATTCTCGCTTCCAGCACCTTTCGGGAAGTAGAGAACTTCAGTAGCGCTGCTATTTGAAAATTTCCAGTTAATGAGCGGAATACCCTCGCCGGCGTTATTTCCAGAATTTTTTCTGGTAAGCGGGTCCACCACATTTGGTCTCAGCGGCACTTTTTGGGTCGCCTCCTTCACTCCCTCGATGATTGCTTTTTCTATCGCTTTGCGGTCTGCATCCTTTGCAAGGTAAACATAAAAAATTGGTAAGCCAGTATCCTGGCAGAGCGGCGCATTCAGCTTCTTGGCTAATTTAATATTTTCGAGCATATTGCGCAGCTGCAACCTTGCTATCTCGCTGTCCTCTCGCTTGTATGCCGCCTTCAGGGCTCTCACGACCTCTCTTGGGAGCTGCGTGTGCGCCCTTCTGATAAGCTCGACGATTTGTTTCTTCATACTCAAATGCTCGTGATAGCAGGTATTTAGGTATTGCGTTAGCAAGTATATGGGTATTACGCCTAGCTTCGCTATTGCGGAGCAATAAATTTAAAAGCAAAAAAGGAAAGGTAAGCTTATGTTCATTCTAACCGAGGAAGGCAGGGAATATTTGAGGCAGGGGCTGCCTGAGAAAAATCTTGTGGAAGCGCTGAGGAGAGGCCCCTTAGGACTCGACGAAGCGCAGGGGAAAATAAAAAACTTCGACATAGCTCTGCAGTGGGCAAAGAAAAAACGCTGGGTGGAGATAAGGGAAAGAAAGCTTTTCCTCGTCAGCGAGCCAAAGGAATTTCCTGCGCTTGAAGCGCTGAGGAGCATTTCTGAAGGAAGAGAAATCGAGGAAAAACTTCTCTCAATACTGCTTCAAAGAAAGCTGGTAAAAAAAGAGGAAGTACTCAAAGCAGAAGAATTCGCTGGCAAGGAAATCACGAATCTTACTCCCGAGTTAATCAAGAGCAGATTATGGAAGGAAGTGAAACTGAAACCTTACAATGTCGAGGTTGTCGGGAAGAGGATTTATCCCGGCAAGAGGCAGCCGTACCAGCAGTTCATAAACAAGGTGAAGAGAAAGCTCATCGAGCTTGGATTCAAAGAGATGAGCGGTCCGCTCGTGGAAACAGAATTCTGGAATTTCGACGCCCTCTACCAGCCCCAGAACCATCCTGCACGGGACTGGGCTAGCACCTATCAGCTGAAAAATCCTAGATACGGAAGCCTGCCAGAGAAAAAAATTGTGGAGGAAGTGAAAAAAGCGCATGAAATCGGCGTGGCAGGCAGCAGGGGCTGGGGGTATAAATGGGACCCGCGAAGAGCTATGCAGCTAATGCCGAGGGCGCACGGCACCTGCCTATCTGCGAGAACTCTGGCAGCTAAGTCTGAGATACCGGGCAAGTATTTCGCAGTAGCAAGGTGCTATCGCCCGGACATTCTCGATGCCATGCATTTAATAGAGTTCAATCAAGTTGAGGGCATCGTCACAGACGAGTCTCTCACCTTGACAAATTTGCTGGGCGTGCTTGAAATATTTGCGAAGGAAGTCGCCGGAGCAAAGAAAATTAAATTCCTGCCTGATTATTACCCGTTCACAGAGCCTTCGGTGCAGCTTTCAGCGAAGCACCCGGAGATGGGCTGGATAGAGTTCGGCGGCTCTGGGATATTCAGGGAGGAGCTCACCAAGCCGCTGGGCATAGATGTTCCTGTGATTGCATGGGGGATAGGAATCGACAGGCTTGCGATGTTCAAGCTGGGCATCGATGACATTCGCTATTTGTTCAGTCAAGACCTGAAATGGCTGAGAAATGCAAAGATGGTGATTTAATGCCTACCGTCGAATTTTCTCTGGAAGACCTTGGGCAGCTTCTTGGAAAAAAAATCACTGCCAAAGAATTGGAAGATGCAATACTGCATGCCAAGGGCGAGGTAGAATCTGTAAATGGAGACGCAGTAAAAGTTGACATCAAAGACACGAATAGACCTGATTTGTGGAGTGTCGAGGGAATTGCAAGAGAATTGCGGAGCAATTATGGAATAGAGGAAGGGCTCCCGAAATTCAACATCGCTAAATCTGGCGTCGTGATGAAGGTCGATGCCAAGGTCGAGAGAGTCAGACCGAAGACGGTCGGCGCAGTTGTAAGAAGGCTCAAACTCGGCGACTATGCAATAAAGCAGCTTATACAGCTCCAAGAAAAAATACATCAAACTTATGGGAGAAACAGAGAGCTTGCGGCAGTCGGAGTTTATGACTGCGAGAAGATTGAGCCCCCAATTTATTACACGACTGTAAAGCCAGAAGGCATAAAGTTCGTTCCCCTCGATTTCGAAGAAGAAATGACCCCGAGGGAGATTTTGGAAAGGCATCCGAAGGGCAGGGAGTACGGACACTTAATCAATAAATTCAAGGAATACCCTCTCATGATAGACTCGGAGAAGAACGTTCTTTCACTGCCCCCGATAATTAATTCGAGCATAGCTGGCAAAATTACCCCCGAAACGAAAAACGTCTTCATAGAGATAACAGGGCATGAAGTTGAAAGGATTTCCGTAGTTTTGAATGTTATAGTAGCTGCGCTGGCAGAAAGGGGCGGGCGCATTTACACCGTTGAGGTGCTCTACCCAAAGGAAAAGTTAATTGCGCCTGAGCTAGGAGCGAAAGAATTTGCACTTGATTTTGAATACTGCAAGAAGATTTTGGGACTGGAATTGCGCAAAGAGGAGATAATAAAACTCCTTAAAAAAGCAAGATACGGAGCGCAGATTTCTGGCAATAAAATATTGACAAAATATCCTGCCTACCGCAACGACGTAATGCACCAGAGAGACATCGTCGAAGACATAGCAATAGCCTATGGGCTTAATAAAATGATACCTGAGCCCCCGAAGCTTCCAACAGTCGGTGCAGCAGACGCAAAAGAAGAATTTTCAGACGCTGTCAGGGAAGTAATGGTCGGTCTGGGCTTTCAGGAAGTTTTAACCTTCTCTTTAACCAGCAAGGGTACTCTTTTCAGGAAGATGAACCTCGAAGAAAAAGAAATTTGTGAGATTGCGAATCCAATCAGCGCCAACTGGAGCGTTCTGCGGAGCTGGCTGCTGCCGAGCCTCTTGGAATTTTTAGCGAGTAACCTGCACGTCGAATATCCTCACAGGATTTTTGAGGTAGGCGACGCCGTGGAAATAGACGAAATGCAGGAAACCAGAACAAGAACGATAAGAAGGCTGGCATGCACTATTGCGGATACGAAGGTCAGCTATGAAGAGATATCCTCAGTTTTAGATGCCCTGATGAGGAATTTAGGAATAAGTTTTAAACTGAAGAGGAGCGCACATCCGAGCTTCATTCCAGGAAGAGTCTCAGAGATTTTCGTTAATAGCAAACCGCTCGGAGTAGTTGGCGAGGTTCACCCGCAGGTTCTCAACAACTGGGGGATAGAGAATCCTGTCGCCGCATTTGAAGTCGAGTTACTTTGATTCTTTCTTTTTCTCCTTTTTTGCTTCCGCTTCTGGATAATACAAAATCGCAATCAGCACGAACAAAACAGAAAAAGTTATGTAGTAATCATAAGCCAGTATGTCTTTCGCAACCGTATATACAGAGACGATTCCAAACACGACTCCCAACCCTGCGAAGAGCCAGAATATCTGTTCCCTCTCCATCTGCTTCTCTAAGTAGTACATCGTGAAGAGGATTATTACAATTCCTGCTCCGAGTGCTAACTTTACCTCCATTTCAATCCCTTCGTCACTTCATCGCTCCGCTCTTCGTTCCTCGGTCTTGACCCATTCTACCACTTGCTACGCAAGTGATAAGAAGCTAGTTCCGTCTTACAACTTCACTAGTGCGGCATTTAAACTTTTTGCCAAGGGCAATCAAGCTATATACGAATCGCTCTCTCTGTAACATTTTTCTTTGAACGGGCAGTCTTTGACCCAGCATGCGAGGTAGGCTGTATGAAGCACTTCGTAATCTTCTTCATAAAATTCTGTGCTTCTGAACTCCGGCTCATAGCAGCTGTGCTTCTCCCAGGCTGTTACTATTTTTTCCTCTGCGAGAGCGCAGCTGCCTGTTTCTTCCTTCTCTTTAGATTGCACCCAGTGCTTGCAGGAATAACAGCAGCCCATGTTATGCGCCTATTAAATGCGAGCCGTCGCAGGTTTTTGCGGTTTTCAAATTAAATCCTTCCCTGCACGTTGCGAAGGTTATTTCATACCTGTCGCACAATTCTCTTACTTTTTTCAGCAGTTCGAATCTGAGTATTCTCGGCAGGTAATACGCATTCTTGTGTTTGTCGAGGTACATTCCTTTGAGCTCTTTCGCTTCTTTTTCAAAAGTATTCTCAAATCTCTGCCAGGAATCTGGTCTTGCCTTGAACGTCGAAGCAACGACGTGAGAGACTCCGATATCGCTGAACTCTTTTATCAATGCACTTGCATCCTCGTTTACGTGCGGTATAATCGGGTCGATTCTGCAGGAGACTTTTATATCGTTGCTTATGAGTTTTTCAAGCGCTCTCAATCTCCTCTCGGGAGAAGGCGCAAATGGCTCTAGTTTTTTCGCCACTTCCTCGTCCAGTGTGGTTATCGTCATGCTAACGCTTGCCCGCATGTTTTTAAGCAAATCGATGTCTCTCGTAACCAAGTCAGACTTGGTGATAATGAGTACTTTAAAATCCCTAAGAAGCTTTAAGCAGGCTCTCGTGAGTTTGTACTCCTTCTCCATCGGTGTGTAGGGGTCAGAGCTGTTGGACATGGAGATAGGTATTTTTTTGTTGAGTTTCTTCCTGTCTTTTTTAACTTCCATCAGTAAATTTTTCTTGAGCCTGCACTCAAAACCTCTTGGTATGTACGAAGTGATGTAGCAGTAAACGCATCGATGCTCGCAGCCAGTGTAGGGGTTGAGGGAATACTTCTTCGGGCAGGTGCAGAACTGGTCTCCCCAGGGGTCAAAATATGTTATCATATCAATCTCTAATTATAAACCCTTCGAGTTTATCCCTTGCCCTCTCTCTTTTCTTTTGGTGCTGCTCCAGGAATTTCGCTACTCTTTCCGCCAGCTCCTTCTTGCAATCGCCGCACAGAATTTCGCCCTGTCTGCAGCTCTTGCTCAACTCCTTTACTTTCTCGTCGTCTTCTTCGAAAATGTAAAAGTAGTACTGGTAAATCGAGCAGACATTTGGATTGCCGCCTTTTTTGCGCTGCTCCTCTATCGTCGCCTGCCCTCCGGTGAATGCATCTACGATTTTCTTCTTTGCGGCTTCCGGAGCATCTACTGTAAATATGCTCGTCTCGGTTTTTGAGGCAGACATCTTGTCAGAGCCTGTCAGCGAAGGGAAGAACTTGCAGTGAATCAGCGATGGCTTGGGATAGCCGAGCATCGGCGCAACGTCTCGAGTAACCCTGAAGTGCGCATCCTGGTCTATTGCGCAGGGAATTAGACAAGGCACTGCCTTGTTCTGTCTTTCTGATTCTAAAAATGCAGGAACAGACTGAATACTCGTAAAAAAAATGCTGCCTATGTTGTTGCTGTTATTGAAGCCGAATACTGCCTTGGCAGTTGAAAAAGTTACCCTCTTCGCAACCTTCAGTGCAAGCCTGTACTGCGATGCTATAAATTCGGTATCCAAGAAAATCTCTGTTTTTTTTGAATCGAATCCGAGGGCGATAACGTCGAGTGCATTTTCGTATGCGTATTTTTTAGCGTCTTCCAAGCTCAGGGACTCGCTGAACAGGAATTTTTCATCATCAGTAAGCTGAAACAAAAGCTTTGCGCCAAAAGCGTCTTGCAGGTATTTGGTAAATATCCATGGCATGAGATGACCGAGATGGGTGTGCCCAGAAGGACCCCGACCTGTGTAGAGCACGAATTTGTTGCCCTTCTCGTACTCGTCGAGTATCCAGTCAAAGTCTCGGTGGGAGTAAAAAATCTCCCGCCTGAGCATCGGATGCAATCTGGCATGCTTTTTAATTTTTTTCAGCAGCTTCTCGGTTATTCGCTGGGTGCCGAACCTCTCCACTAACTTGTCGTAGTCTATCTCTCCCTTCACTTCCCAGGGCGTGACAACGAAATTGTTTTTCATACTTAATCCTCTTGCGAGAACTATATTTAATCCTTATCGTTAAATTTATATGTAGGAATTAAAGATTTTTAGTAGGAGATATAAAAATGTATAGGAAAGTAACAAGGCGATTCCAGATAACAATTCCAGAGGACTGGAGAAAAAAATACCGGGTGAAAGAGGGTGACAAGCTCATATCCTTCGAGAATGAAAGAGGACAGCTTGTTGTTGTGACCCTTGAACAAGCGTTAGATAAATGGGAGGAAAACACCCGTGATTTGGGCAGTACGATAAAAGAGTTCAGGGAAGGCTTCAAGAAAAGGGGCGAGAGACTTAGATGAGATTTCTTCTCGACACGAATGTCTTCAATGACAGGAAATTTCTGGAATGGATAAGGGAGCATGGCGATGAATTTTACGTTTCTGCGGTGTCGGCAATGGAACTGGTTTATCATCATCTCAAGAAAGGAATGCCTGAAGGATACACGCTCTCTGTTTTGAAAGCTATTGGAATTAAAATAGCAGACTTCGGCTACGAGGCTGCACTTCAGGGTGCTAAATCTGCAATAGAGAAATGGGACTTCAGCGAGCGCGCCCCTGATTACGCAGTTCTCGGCGCTGCGAAAGCGCTTGATGCTGTTCTTGTTACTCATGACAAAGGGCAGTTCGCATACGAAAAAGTCAAGACGCCGGGAGAGGTTATGAATGGGTAAATTTGATACAATCTTCACGGCGTTATTCTTTCAACCATGTAATACGTTATGTCCCCTTCATCGTCCACCACTGCGAACATAATCTTCTTCTTCACGCCCTGCGTCAGGCGAATTGCACGTGCCATCTCAGGGAACGAAATTACGTAATTTTCCGGCACGGCGTGCACAAGATATTTTGAGTGCTCGGTCAAAAACTCGCCCCGCTCGTAAACTCTGAAGTGCGCTCCAAATTTGAAGCCTGTTTTTACTATATAGCCCCGCTCCCGCAAATCCTTGTAAACTCTGTAGCGAAGCATGAATTCTTTTTCCTCGACTCTCTTCAGAATATCTTTTTTTGCAACTTCTTTTTTATTCTCGAAAATTTTCAGCGATTCCCGCTCAAGGAGAAATAATCCTTCCAGCAGGGATAGCTCAAGCTTGTCCTCTACTTTTTTTCCAAATCCCTTCTGGTGCAGCCTATCTATTGAAGGCTGGTCGTCTACTATTATTTTATCCTCGACAAGAGAAGCTTCCATGATACTCTCAACGATAGCTTTAGTTATATAAATTTTAGTAACCTTTTTATCTTTCAACATGCAAAGCCTTAAGCATGTGCGAATCTAGAAAAATGCGAGAATCGTGGGGGTGAACGCAGAGAAGCACGAAATTTTTATAAAAAAAATTTCCGATGAAGATTGAACCCAAGCCTGACTACTTCTTTGAAGTAGAAGGATGAACGTTTGGAGCGCTGAGGAAAATCTATGAATATCGAAGAAATTGTGAATCAGGTCAGGCACAATTGCGAAATCTCAAATGCAAGAAGCTGGGGAGGATATTCTATCTGCGGGCTTTTGTTGAGATTGAGGGAGCTGTATAAATGGGAAATTGAAGCGCAGCCATGGGCAAAAATCGATACCCCTGCTTTGATGAGCTGGATTGATGAGAAAGAAAGGAAATGGAAGGAAATATCTAACCGAGAATTCAGAAACATAGAAATAAACGGAATTTTGCACAATCCGTTTGACGTTGAAAAGATAAATGAAGAGCTGCCGCAGGGATTTTTATACGGCGCAGGTTACGTAGCTGCGATGAGACCTTCTTTTTTCCTTGCCC
>JBDRDL010000012.1:0-27615 GCA_043820925.1 Methanobacteriota archaeon
AAGACTATGAAAGGCGTATTTCAATAAAGGAAGAACTGGCTGCAGGATTAACTGGAAAGGTGGAGTTGCGATCATTTAAGAGCGGCATCGTTAATGCAGAGCTCGAGAAGAAATGAGGTTAATCCAAACTTTTCACTTCAATGTCCTCTGGAAGGTTGGGTGCAACGTTGTGAGCAGCCCCGATGAACAAAAGACCTGTTTCACCGTCTTTTAATGTCGCATCGATAGCCTTTGCGATGAACGCATCGCGCTCCTCCATCAGTTCACCTTTCACTAGGTCATATCGACGCCTTGCATCTGCCTTTTCTTCTTCTGTGGGCGCATTTGTAAAGGCTTTGATGTGTTCGTACTCTTTCCTCAACAGCTCAGGGCTTTCGGTTGCTTCTATAGTTGCTCCTTTGTCGATCAACTTCTTAACAATTTGATAGTTCCGGCTCCCTTTATCTGCTGTCTCGTTGACGATTTTCAACCCGAGCTCCCCGCCGCAGGGCAATCCGTCCTGGTATATCCGTACCTTGCTGTAATCCAAAGGGAGGGCATCTATCTCCTTTTCAACATCGCCCCAGAACTTTTCAATCCTCCTCTGGTTTTCCTCCCATCTTCGCTTTCCAATCTTTACCACACCCTCTCTCTCCAGGCTATCTTTCACAGATCCCATATCCACTGGGGTGTGAACAATCCGTATCAATATCAGCTTTCTCATCTAATAAATTTAACATGTTAACGATAAAAATGACTGTTCAGGACCTTTTCCAGACTGCGAAATAATTTTTAGTTGTTAAATGAGGGAGGAGTAAATACAATGTTCAAATGTCCGGGAAGCGAGGCTGTTAAGAGACCTGAAATAATTCTCCTGACCTGCCCGAAGTGTGGAGAAGAAGTAGAAATATTCAGCGACGAGCAGGCAGCGAAGTGCAGCTGTGGTAACGTTGTGTGCAAGTACGCAAAGGAATGTGTGAAAAAATGAGAGTAATAGGATTCGCTGGAAAAGGCGGTACTGGAAAAACCACGCTTGCAGCGCTGTTTCTAAAGAGCTTACTTGAAAATGGTAAGAAAGAAATTTTAGTAATAGACTCTGACCCGAACGAGTGCCTGCCGGGTGTTCTTGGAGTCAAAGAATACCTCAGGCTTTCTGACATGGTAAAAAAATATCAGGGCAAGACCATGAATCCTGAGCAGTTCAGCGAGGATTTTGCCACAATGCTTGTGGTGAACGAGCAGGAGGGTTTTGATATTCTGGTGATGGGCAGGGGTGAGAGCGAGGGCTGCTACTGCATAATAAATCACCTGCTGAGGAGCAGCTTCGAGAAGAACATACTAACCGGAGCCTACAAATACGTACTAATGGACTGCGAGGCTGGAATAGAGCACATCTCGAGGAAAACCTCAACCTTCATCGACGATTTGGTTATAGTGACAGATGCCTCCAAGATGGGACTGGAAACTATCAAAAGAATAAAGGACGTCTCGGCTGAAGTTGAGAGCAAGGTGAAAAATTTCTATGTCGTCGGGAATAAAGTCCAGAGCGAAGAGGTCAGCGCAGAGATAGAAAAGGCAGCAGATGAACTCGGAATGAAATATCTCGGAAGCATTCCCTACGATGCGCTAATCGAAGAGTTCAACTTCAGGGAGAAAAACCTTCTGGAGATACCTAAAGAATCGAGAGCATATAAAGAAGCAAAAAAGATGCTTAACAGCATCACCCCTGCCAACAAAAAAGTATAAATACTATAATCAATTCTACGTTTTATTAAAGGAGGCGCACCTATGGTGAAAATAACTGTAGACTACGGCACATGTGAGGGCTGCGGGACGTGTGAGGCTTTGTGCCCCGACGTATTTAAGCTGGAAGGAGAAAAAGCGATGGTTCTCAAAGAGGAAGGGAGTGATTCCTGTAATTTAGAAGAGGTTGTGCAAAACTGTCCAACCGAATCAATAAAAGTGGAGGGCATGGACATTAAATTTGTGAGGAAGGCACCCTTCTAATCACCGGAAAAAGCAGAGTACCAGCAATGAAAACTGGTACTTGCTACCTAACTTTTTATTTTGTATGCAAGTTGAAGCGAGATTACTTCATCTCGCTTCCTCTAACTCTAGCGCCAACATTCATGTCTCGAACCGCAAATGTGTAGTCGTCGATGTGCTTGTCGGTGAATGGTATTCCTGTCAATTCAAAGAATTTCGCCCAGCCGATTCTCTCTATCCATTCGCCCACCCTTTCGTCTTGCTTTGCATTCTTTGCCCATATCTCTACGATTTTCTTTACAGTATTGACCACTTCAGGCCATTTTGGAGGATTGTTCGGTATGAACGGAATTGCAAGTCTGGAAAACGTTGGACCTCCTCGGGTGTTTGAGACTTTTCCTCCTACCCAGATTGCAACGCCGTCATTTTCAGCGTTTGCCAGCGGTACGCCCGGACATAAGCCGTAGCAAATACCGCAGTACATGCATTTTTCCGCTACTATTTCTATTGATCTAGCCGTTGTCCCGTCCGCTTTTTTTAGCATTTTGGGTTTGATTGCATAGGTTGGGCAGGCTGCAATCAAGCTCGGTACCTCGCATGCCCTTGCTACCACCTCATCATCTACTGGCGGCGGGACCCTGTGCATGCCTAGAACCGCTATATCAGAGCAGTGAACAGCCCCGCACATATTCAGACAGCTCGCCACGGCGATGTTTAACCTTGCTGGTAAATCGTCCCTCTGGAAGTACGGGAGCAGCGCATCGCATATTGCCTTTGAAATCCCAGGCGCATCTGTAGCTGCTGTGTGGCAGTGCACCCAGCCCGTGCACTGTACGATGCTGTGCATCGCATTTCCTGTTCCTCCCACTGGGAGTCCCATCTTCTTTAAGTCCTTTAATAAGGGGTCAATATCTTCCTTCTTGGGGACCAGGAATTCTATGCTGTGTTTGCTGCTAAATCTCAGTGTGCCCTCGCAATATTTATCCGCCAGGTCGCAGAGCTCTAAAATTGTCTTAGAAGCGACGAACTTTGGTGCCCCTGCCCTTACGGTATAGACCTCATCTCCTGTCTCGGAGACGTGTTTGAAGACACCTGGCTTTACTAGCTCATGGTATTTCCACTTTCCGTAATTTCTCTTGATAATTGGGGAGAGCATTTCCTTATAGTCCGGTGGTCCAAAGTCCAACTCATCCATTTTCAAAGGCATTTTCGGCACCTCCTTTCTCTATTTTACTTCCCCTGGCCAGTAGAACCAGAAGGGGTTACTTCTCGGCGCCTTTACATTCTGTGGCACCGGTTTTAATCCAGTTTCATGGAAGAACTTTCCAGCTCCAAGTCTGTAGATAGTCTCTCCAATCCTTTCCTTTGTTCTTCCGTTTGCGTCCCACCAGTCAGTTAACTTGAAAATAAGGTCTTTTAGTTCTTTGTACGGGGGTTTAATCTCCATGAATGGGACCAATACCCAGGAAAGGAATGCTCCGTATCTCCCTCGCGCCCTTCCTCCCATCAATATTGTAGCTCCTCTCTCATCGCCCGGTCTGAGCGCCTTTGACATTTTCTGCAGGCAGTACATGCATCTTATGCAGTCGCCGTTGTTTACTTTCAATTCTTTTCCGTTCCATGACATAGCTTTCGTCGGGCACTTGGAGGCGATTAGGTTGATATCGACGCCTGCCTTTGCGTAGTTCTGTACCTCTTTCTGGTCTATCTTCATGTCATCTTTCCATGTTCCTATTACTGGAAAGTCTGCTCTCGCCACACCTGCAACGCAGTCTGTCGGGCAGCCTGAGATTTTAATCTTGAACTTATAGGGAAACCTCGGTCTGTGCATGTCGTTCAGGATGGTGGGGTCTCTCATTAGGCTATGGTATATATCAAGGGTATCTATCAACGCCATTTCACACCTTGCCGGTCCGATGCAGCAGCTCGGTGTTCTATAATCCCCTGCCGAACCACCAAAATCCCAGTGTTCTTTTGCGAGTTCCTCGAAGCATGGCTCTATCTTGTCAGATAGGCACCCAACTAATTGTATATCTGCTGTTGCCCCGTGGAAATTCATCAGTCCAGAGCCGTGTTTAGCCCAGATCTCGCAGAGTTTTCTCATTTTTTTGGTGCTGTAAATCCATCCAGCAGGCTGTAGTATTCTCAATGTATGACAATCCCTCATAATATCGTGCCTGTCTGACAGCCTTCCTATAACCCCTGCATCATAACCCGGGTATCCGGGCATACCGCCGTGCGTCCAATGCGTCACTTTGTCTTTGTAAGCCAGCTCGTAGATCTTAAGAAGCCCTTTATATCCTGTTTTCTTCATTTCCGTCACAACACTGGGCCAGGGTCCTTTCTCAGCTTCATCTAATATAGGAGTCTCAGACATTCTTTTACCTCCAACTTAATTCTAATTCTGATAAGAATCAAGAGCATAAATATATATATTTTTTGAGAAGAATATTATCCAACATAAGGTTAATTTTCTTTCCAAAATATTTATATACTAATATTTATAATTTTTACTCAGGTGATTTTATGGCAGAACTTGAAGTTGGAGGAAAAAAGCTATCTCTCGACGAGGACGGATTCCTGCAGGACTGGAAGGTGTGGAACAAAGAAGTTGCTGAAGCGTTTGCAGCGCAAGAAGGAATAACGTTAACGCCAGAGCACTGGGAAATAATAAATTTCCTTAGGAAGTACTTCGAAACGTACAATATTGCGCCGCCGATAAGGATGCTCATAAAAGAAGTAGAGAAAGTGATGGGACCTGAGAAGGGCAACTTAAAATACGTTTACAAGCTATTCCCGGGTGGACCGGCAAAGCAGGCCTGCAAGTACGCAGGACTTCCAAAACCGACCGGCTGCGTGTGATTGTCGAGGCATATACGAGGAAGATAGATTCGGTCGCGGAATGAGTGCTCGCCGCCGAGACCCATCTTATTTATTTGATTTCTTCGCAAACCATGTCGCAGGAAGCCTTTACTATTTTGTGCTCTTTTTCTGCATGCTCGCAGCACCCGTCCATGCTCTTGAACTCCGCCCCGCACAAACCGCACTTGCTTGGCTTTGCAGGCGCTGCTGGCGGCTTTGGAACTTCGACCTCTGGAACTTTCTCAACCTCTGGAACCTCAACCTTAGTCATAACTGAGATTGTGGTTTTATATAGGAGGGTGAGTATCAATAGTCCAACTCCCCAAACTCCTAGGGTGATCAACGACTCAAGTGCTGTAGGCCAGTATTCAAATATATCGCCTATCTGCGATGGTATGTAACCCGGGATAATCAGGCCTAGACCTTTGTCTATCCAGATGGAAGTAAATACGAACGCGCATGCCAGCATTAGAGTATTTTCCCTCTTGCGGGTACCCGGGTTGACGAGTAGGGCAATCGCTATAAACCCAAGTATAAACGATATCCATATCCATGGTACGAGCTTTGCATGTCCCGCAATACCAAAGAAGAGATACTTGAAGTGGAGCATGTGCTCCGGGTGCGCACCATAGCCGACGGTGAAAATTTCGCATCCAATGAAAAACATAGATATTATCATTGCGAATGTGACAATCTCTGCCAACTTATTGATTGCGTCCTTGCCGGGATCGAATTTTGTATATCTTCTCAGCACCAAACTCGCCAGGATTACAAGGGCAGGTCCGGAAGCAAAAGCCGAAGCCAGGAAGCGGGGTGCCATAAGTGCGGTAAACCAGAAAGGCCTCCCGATCAGACCGCCGTATAGGTATGCCGTTACAGTATGAATGCTTATCGCCCAGGGGATCGAAAGGTAAATCAAAGGTTTGATATATCCTCTTGGAGGTACATCTTTATCCTTTGCATCCAGAACGTACCATCCAATCACTATGTTGAGGAGGAGATATCCAGTCAACACTATCATGTCCCATATCATGACTGAGGAGATATTTGGATGGAGCATAATGTTTAATAATCTCATCGGCTGACCGAGGTCTACGACGATGAACAAGACACACATTGTTACCGCAGCCACCGCAAGAAACTCTCCAAGTGCTGTAACGTTCGCGAATTTCTTATAATCATATATGTATGCCGGCAGAACTACCAAAACCGCTGAAGCTGCCACGCCGACAAGGAATGTGAAATTTGCTATATACAAGCCCCAAGAAACACTCTGGCTCATCCCAGTTATTCCTAAACCTATACGCCACTGGTACGAGTAGGAAATAAGACCTACCGCAATAATAGCGAGCAAGAAAGCTATCCATCCCCAGTATTTTCTGTCACCTTTAAGTACGCTTTCAAACATGATTATTCACCTCGAATTATGTAATAAACCTTAGGTTCTGTACCCAAACTTGGTTTACGTACAGTAGAATAGCTGGATTCGAGAGCTTTTCTGACTTCTGAGTTCGGATCTTCCAGGTCTCCGAAAATCAATGCTCCTTCTTTGCAAGCTTCGACGCATGCAGGAATCTTCCCTATGGCGAGCCTTTCCGCACAGAAGTTGCATTTCTCCACAACTCCCTTTCCTCTAGTAGGAAACTCCGGGTCGATTTCCTTTATCAAAGGTCGAGGGTCACGCCAATTGAAGCTTCTTGAACCATAAGGACATGCTGCCATGCAATAGCGACATCCTATGCACCTGTGCATATCCATCATAACTATTCCGTCCTCTCGCAGCCAGGTTGCCTGAGTTGGGCAGACTTTTACGCATTGAGGGTTGCGGCAGTGATTGCAGAGGACGAGAACCGGTTTGTGCGCTAGACTTTTTCTGGTAAACTCATGAGCCTGCTCTGGGAAAGCCTCCTTAAAACCGATGGTTCTTAACCAAAAAATTTCGTCTTTGGGATTATCAAAAGCAGGTACATTGTGAACTTTGTGGCACGCTTCAATGCAATCTATGCACCCATCTCCACACTTTCCCAAGTCTATTACCATTCCCCACTGCTCAGCTTCGAGCGCTTTTTTTTCCTCTGGTAGGGCTTCTATTAAATCAAACTTTGAGAGCATGTCCAATTTCAACTTTGCGATAAGACCCAGCGTAGCTACTCCCGTTATCTTCAAAAATTTTCTTCTATTTATTCTCATTTTTCAACTCCCCTGGGTAGGTATGGCAATCCCAACAATAGGGATTTATTACTCCAACATAATTGTGGCATTTATCACAGAACTCTTCTTTGTTTGAGTGACATCTCATGCATTCTTTGGTGAGGCTCATGCTATAAATCTCCCCATCGCTTGCAACGTATATTCTCTCCCCTCCGCGAACAACGGTGTCTCTCCACTTATTCAGCAGCACCATGTGCTCGCCTCTCATAAATTCTGCAGGTTCTATGCACTTTTTTTCTTCTGTTATAATTTTTGGCTCTGCCTTATAGCCAAGCCCGCCCGCTGCTGTGGTATACCAGAGAGGAAGAGTGACCAAGCAAAGGAAAACTATCAATCCTGAGACTATCCACTTTGCGTCGTACATCATTCTCAGCTCCTTTTTAACGGATTTAGGCGCAAGTCTGCTGTCCTCTCCTTCTCCCCCTCCATCACGAGGGCATTCCCAACGAGTTCGTGGACGCCGCAGATTTCAACCGGTAGCTTCCAGTAGGACATGAGCGCTGGTAATGCCGCCCTATCGATGGCGCATATGCAGGACATGATGTTAACCCCGTACTTCTCACGTACATACTTCACAGCCATTGCTCTGGGCATTCCGCCTCTCATCCTGACTTCCATCATTTCATCTGCAAGTATCCCTGCCCCACTTCCGCAGCAGAAGGTCTTCTCTCTTATAGTGTTCTCAGGCATCTCATAGAAGTAGTTGCACGTATTATCTATTATATACCTCGGTTCTTCGAATATGCCCATGGCTCTCGAAGTGTTGCAGGAGTCGTGAAAGGTTACTTTCCACTGGTCGTTTCTGCTCGGGTCAAGTTTCAGTTTGTTATTTTTTATTAAATCTGCGGTAAATTCGCATATGTGAACCATCTTTGTGGCTTTCGCATTCTCGAATTTTGTTCCGGTTATTGGTGAAACAGGTTCCTCGAGAAAATCTGCTGGACCATTCCAGGTGTCCATATACTGGTTTACTACTCTCCACATGTGTCCGCATTCTCCGCCCAGAATCCACTTCACACCAAGCCTTTTAGCTTCGGCATATATCTTTGCATTTAGCCTCTTTGCGGTATCCGGAGTATGGAAGAAACCGAAATTTCCGCCCTCGGTGGCATAGGTGCTCAATGTAATATCAAGGTCAAGGTAATCGAAGAGCATGAGATACCCCATAAAGGTGAACCAGTGGGGGGTAGCGAAGTAGTCTCCTGAGGGCGGGATGAACAGAATTTCGGCGCCTTTTTTATTGATTGGCAGCTCAACTTCTATACCAGTCACTGCCTTTATATCATCTACCGCCATGTCCATGGTATTTTTAAATCCGTCGGGAGGAAGACCGAGGTGGTTTCCCACTCTATAGCAGTTGGCAGCAGGTTCCATGACGAAATATGTGCTTATGCCAACCGAATCAAGCAGTTCTCTTGCCCAAAAAGTTACTTCGCAGGTATCTATGCCGTACGGGCAGAATACAGAACATCTCCTGCATTCTGAGCACTGATAGAAATAATAGAACCACTCTTTTACCACATCTAATGTTAATTCTCTTGCTCCAGCCAACTCGCCAAAGAGCTTTCCAGCCTTTGTGAAGTATCTTCTGTAAACCGACCTGAGCAGCTCTGCTCTCACAACAGGCATATTCTTTGGATCTCCAGAGCCTATGAAGTAATGGCACTTGTCGGCACATGCTCCGCATCTGACGCATATATCTAAATAAAGCGATGATCTGTATCTATTTTTAAGTTCCTCCATTTTTTTCAATATTATCTCCTTCCAGTTCTCTGGCAGTCCCCACTCTTCTACTGGATTTGATGGAGTCCATTCCCTTTTATTCGGAAGGTCTAACATTTTCTGATCCTTTAATTTTGCACCGTAGCTGTAACTGCCTCTCTTATAATCAACCTTGGGGTCCATCCACTTCTTCTTGGGGGGTTTATAATCAATCTTTATTAGCTCCTCTGATTCTGGAATCACTGCCATTTTTAATCACTCCTCTAGGGTAATCCTGCCCTTTTCAATCTTTCCTTGTTTTCCTCGTACCACTCTTCATAAGTATGGAGCTTAACAGGGTAATTCCATGGATTGACCCATCTGCGAGCTCTGCTGTTGCTCTTCAAATTTCTTGTCGGGCTGAGGAAAATTCCTGCCATATGCATCAGTTTGCTGAACGGGAAATAGGCCACTAAAACGCAGACGAGGAAGAAGTGGATGTAGAACAACAAGCTTAGACCCTCTGGGACAACAGGGTGAAAGCTTATCAGACTCCCCATTAACTCTTTAACCTTCACCACGTCGGTCTTGTAAAAGTACCTCATCAAAACTCCGGCGCTCGTTATTCCAAGCAGCAATATGAGCGCGAAGTAATCTGATAAAAGAGAAATGTACCTCATATTTGGGAAAACTAGCCTCCTTATAAACAGATATGACAAGGCAATTATTATCACGATGCCGCTCAAGTACAACGTCGGTACCATCACCTGAATAATTCCATCGACACTCTCAACTAGAAGCACGATGGATGGTGTTGGTTCCGTGAATAATCTCAGATGTCTAAAAAGCACGAAAAAAAGGGACCAATGGAACGCCAGCGCACCAAGCCAGAGAAACTTCGTTCCCCTATATATGGGCCTATCTCCAACCAATTCGAGTTTCAAATTTCTAAACAGGGTGCGGAATAAGCAGACTTCACCGAACATTCTTCCTATGACTCCGAAGTTGGTGTACGGATTTTCAAAGTAGTTCGGTTTAATCCACGGAAGCGACTTCTGCTGACCGCATGTTGCGGGTATTTTGTAGGGGGCTGGCCTACTCGCCCACGTCAAAACTCGATGGAAGAACCCTGCAATGAATATCGCTATTGCTGCATAGGGTACTATAACTCCAAAAAAGTAAGTTAGCATGCCCATACTTCCACCTCTTTTTCCTAATTTAAAGAGGTTATATATAAATCTTTTTATTTTTATCGCTCACCAAAGTTGAGAGCCGTCACGATTACGTTTTACGAGCTTTTTTGAGCTCTTCATACTTTTTTTCAAGCTCATCATATGCCACATTCACATCATCCAAGACCTTAATTACTCTGTCCCTATGGGTTCTGACTTCATTTACTCTGAGCTCATATATGTCTTGCTTGCATTTCACGTATATGTCAAATGCCATAGAAGCCAGTTTGTCTATTGCAGTTTCGAAATTCAAGATTTCTCTTAAAATCTTGTGGTCGCCCATTTCCTTTTTTAATTCTTCTCTTACAGCTTTTTTTAAAAAAAAGACGAAAGAAATTGCTTCTGACGGAGAAAAGTCTTGAATCGCTCTGACTCTAATGATGTTATCCAGCGACTCCATGAGTTTATCTAAATTCATATTCGGGCTGAGAAGTTCTTCATATATAACGCCTATTTCCTTTGAAGTTATATGTTCTATTGGATTTGAAAGCACATCTTTTTCTTCTTTCCTCCCTCCAGTAGCACCTAGGGAATAGGTTCCCATAATCAGCTCGAACCACCTCTCTAAAATCTCGTTTTTTCTCTCCGATAAAAGATTTTTTAGCGGCACAATAAAAACTCTAGTTACTCAAATATATACTCTTCGAATGATCTGGATTTCCCAAATGGCAATCGGAACAGGGTAATAGCCCAGCCAAGTGCACTCATTCAACCACCTTCCTTTTTTTTATATTATTTTTTTGAGAAGAATATTATCCAACATAAGATTAATTTTCTTTCCAAAATATTTATATATTACATATACTACTCTCTGTTAGGTGATTTATGGATTTGAAATATTTGGGCATAACTATTTCTAATAGAGCGTTTCAGTCTATCACGAAGTTTATTTTTCTACAAAATTTCACAGGAGGAAAGAAAAAATGAGCTCGGTATATTTTGTCGAGGTTGTTCTTTTGTACATAGCAATTTTGGTGTTTATCGTTGGCGTAGTGTATAAAATTTGGAAGTGGGCAACGGCTCCAAAAAATCTCCCCTGGGGTCTGTTTCCTGCACCTTCTCTTGCAGGGCAGATAAAGGAGATTGTGCTGGAGAATGCAATACAGAAAAGCGTGCTGGAGCATAATAGAGCGCTGTGGCCGGGGACGTGGTGCCTTCATATGGGAATAAATTTCACAATTTTTGCTATGGTATTATTAATCCTGGGGTTTACATTCGGGCTTCTGTTCAAAATTAGCTGGATGCTCATGCTGATAGGGGCAGTATATCTACTCACGGCACGCTCTACTCTGAAGCACGTCAGGATTCTCTCAACGTTTGTAAGCTATTTCAACCTGCTGCTCCTTCTATCTATAGCAGCCTGCTTCGCTTACATTGACCTAAGCAACATCGTCAGCGCTGTACACCTTAAGAAGTTTTTGCTCGGGGTTTTGACCTTTAAACCTGTGCTGATAAACCAGCCTGCATTTATTGTGAACCTCATCCTCTTAGAGTTCTTCCTCGTGTACATGCCCTTCAGCGCAATGATGCATGTGATAAGCAAGTTTTTCACCTTCCACACAATAAAGTGGACTCACAGGTAAAGGAGGAAAAGAAGATGGCAAAAGTGGATGACTACCAGCTTTTCAAGTTTGACGAGGCGCAGCGCAAAGACAGAGTCGAGAGGTTTATTAAAACCCTGAAGACGACCGCCGATGCCGGCATATTCAAGCTGCCAGTGGAACTTTACATGGACTACTGCGCCAAATGTGGAACCTGTGCAAATCTTTGTCAGATATACCTAACAGATCCAAAAGATGCATATCACCCTGCTAAAAAGGCTGCGATGCTGAAGAGCGTTTACAAGAGACACTTCACGCTTCCCGGCAAGATTTTCGGAAAGCTCGTAGGCGCCGAAGACCTTACAGAGGACAAGATAGATTACATCGCAGAAGCCGCATACAGGTGCACAATGTGCAGGAGGTGCGCAACGAACTGTCCGATAGGTATAGACAACATGATGCTGATCAGGACGATGAGAACTGTGCTAAGCGAGGGCTTGGGCATAGAGCCAAAGATACTGACAGACAGTGTAAAGGCGCACCTAAAAACGGGAAACGCTTCGAGCGTTCCAGATGCGGGGTTTAAAAATTTCGTACAATTCTTAGAGGGCGAAGCAAGGGAAAGCTCGGGTGCGGATATTAAAGCACCCATAGATAAGGAAGGTGCGGATTATCTCGTAATACCTCCCATGGTCGATTTCCTTGAAAATGCAGACACCACGATAGGATACATAAAGACATTCCACGCAGCAGGCGTTGACTGGACCTTCAGCAGCAGAAAATTCCTCAACGACTCAGTAAACTTCGGCGCATTCTACAACAACGATAAGCTCGTAGCAATTATGAAAGCGTCTGCGGAGGAAGTCGTGAAGCTTGGCGCAAAAACTGTTGTCATCGCCGAGTGCGGTCATGCCTTGAAAGTCTGGAAACTTCTAATGGAGCCGCTTATAGGGAAGGTGCCTTTTCAGGTTAAAAGCATTCTAGAGGTTACAGCGGACTTCATAAAGAAAGGCAAGATAACTGTTGACCCAGACAAGAATCCTGAATCAACAACCTACCACGACCCGTGCAATGTTGCGAGGATGAGCGGAATATTCGATGAACCGAGGGTGATTATGAAGGCAATATGCAAAGATTTCAGGGAGATGGCACCCAACAGAGAGATGAACTACTGCTGCGGAGGAGGCGGTGCTGTAGTAATAATAGATCAGCTAGAAGATTTCAGAATGAATATTACCGGAAAATACAAAGTAGACCAGATAAAAGAGAGTGGAGCAAAGGTTGTAGCTGCACCTTGTGCGAACTGCAAGAAACAGATAAGAGAACTTATAGATCACTATAAATTAGACGTCAGATTGGCAGGCGTCCACGACCTCGTGGGAAATGCCATCGTATTCTAACTGCCAGATTCTATTTTTACCATTTTTTCAGACTTTCTATTTTCTGAACGCCGCCCTTAACTTCGACAACGCTGCCGTTGCTTGCTTTTACCCATGTCGGATAGCTCTCGACGAAGCTCGGGCATGCGACGGTTGCACAGTCTATCATTCTTAAATACTTGACAGAAGTTCCGAGAATTTCAATTTGCTTATGGCATGCAGAACACCAGTTTGTATAGAATAGAATCCACCCCTCCTCGCTCAGCTTCTTCGCCAGCTCGTCGTACTCTCCCACTTTTTCCACAGCAGCTGTGGAATAACCTGCAACGCCTCCTGCCAGCAGAAATATAACAAGCCATGTTTTGAGTTCTTTCTGCCAGAGCCCAAGAGTAATAAAACCAAGTCCGACGGCAAGGCTCAACGAGCCGAAGAAAATGTTGTGCGAGTAAAGTGTCGCCTTGTCTATCAAAAAGCACCCGCAGTCCTTCTCTTGGAGCAGCAGTATCCCGCTCCGAATTGGAACAAGCCCTGCAATAGCTATAAAGAATCCAAATCTGCTGAGGAATTCCTTGATTTTCATATCACGCCGCTAGTATTTCACCAGCGAAACTTTAAATGTTTTTTGTGCTGCTGGCGTTTTAGGATTTACCTTTTTGAGCAGGGCACGATTTTTGTCTGCATCCGCCGTTAAAAATATTACTTTGCCTCCGTATTCCTTCTTCAGCTCGTCCACGATTGGCTCCTGATACAAAATACGAAATCTTTTTATACTTAATTGCACATTGCACAGCAGTAGGTCATACTAAAATTAAAAAGGAGGACGAAGTGATGGGAATTGGAAGGAGGACATATGAATTCTTAATGATGTCTTCAGTGGCTCATGCGAAGTGGGATTATGATGTCTCAATGTCGATTCTGAAGAACAGAAAGAAGCTCTTAATTCTGTTAGCTCTGCTCATGCCGATACTCACGGTATCTCTACTGGAGGCAGCAGATATATTAGGGGGGAAAGCCGCATATGCACCGGCACATTATTCGACTACTGTATTCCTAATTTCAATAGCTATAGGGTTGGCTGCAGGTCTTATCACTGGCTGCATAGGTGCTGGTGGAGGTTTTATTATCACACCTGCTTTGATGGCGGCAGGAGTAAAGGGAATCATGGCTGTTGGTACGGACGTGTTCCACATATTTGCGAAGGCGATAATGGGTACGACAGTCCACAGGAAACTGGGAAATGTTTCTGTAGCCTTAGCTGTAGTATTCGTTATAGGGTCTATCATCGGGGCTACTGTTGGAGGCTATATAAACAGGACGATCTATGGTATAGACCCTGTACTCAGCGATGCATTCATCAGTACAGTCTATGCGCTCATACTCGGCTTCCTGGGCTCATACGCCCTCTATGATTTCCTCAAGTTAAGAAAAACTGGTATAGATGTAAGTGCCCATGACGGAGGCGAACCTGTCAAAAAACCAGTTACTACCACAGCTTTCGCATTAAAGTTACAGACCTTGAAGATACCTCCTGTTGTTAGGTTTGATCATGACTTTGTTCCAGGAGGAAGGACTCTGCCAGGGATTGTTGTAACGTCGGGCGGATTTGTTGTTGGGTTTCTCGCAGCGATAATGGGTGTCGGCGGCGGATTCGTAACATTTCCTATGTTTGTTTATCTCTTCGGCATATCTACCATGACGACTGTAGGTACAGATATCTTTCAGATAATCTTCACTGCAGGTTATGCCTCTATATCGCAGTATGCTATCTATGGCTATGTCTTCTACACGCTCGCAATGGGTATGCTCCTCGGCTCTCTGATTGGCATTCAGGTTGGTGCGCTTACAACAAAAGTAGTCAGGGGGATAGATATCAGGGGATTCTATGCTGCTACTATTCTTGCAGGCTTTGTAAACAGGGCAAGCGTGCTTCCTAGTAAATTGACAGAGCTCGGTTATATCAAGGTATCGAAACCTCTCGCATCTGGCATAGAGCTGGTTGGAAATATATTATTCTGGTTAATTATAGCTGCCTTTGGCATCTGGGTCATGAGCAAGTTTTTCGGAAACCTTAAGGCATTAAAGGAGGAATAAAGATGGCAGTAAAACACAAAGGACACTTTGGTATTGGCGTAATCCTCGGTCTTTCGTTTCTCGTGACGTTAGTTTTGATATTTTCGCCTATCTTTCCAAAAGCTCCTGATGGAAAACCTCAAAATGGATTAGAGTATGCTGACGAAATGTTCAACAAGCTGTCAAAAGGCTCGTCTTATTTCATACCGAAGTTGACAGAAAGCAATAAAGAGTTTGCTGGTAAAATGTTTTCCGTCAGCATTAAAATGGACAGCCCTGAGGATGCCAAAAAGGTAGCCAAGCTCTTTACCGCCGCAGGGGCGAAGGTTGACATTAAGGATTCAGAACTCAAGATAGAAGGAAACCTCGGCAAGACACTCGAGGCAGTCCTGAAGGATGCCGATGCGATGTACTATAACGAAGGGGCAAAGGTTTCTGGCATGTACGGGTATGATGAGAAGGAAGTGCTGAAAAACTGGTGGGCGGCTCTGGGTAAGATAGACAAGGAATTTAAGAAAGAAAAGAAAATCAGGGAGTCAGAGATTGTTTCAGACGTCAGTAAGAAGGCTGTAGAGACAGCATACAACTATTATGGAATAGCGCCTGAGAGCGTTAAGGAAAGGGCCGGTCTTATGTCGGGTCTGCTCGTATTCTATATCGTCTACACCATGTGGTGGGGGTTTGCAATATTCTACCTGTTTGAGGGACTGGGTCTCAGCATGAAGAAGGCTAAGGTTAGGAAGGAGGTATAGAAATATGAGCGTATATCCGGCATGTCCGGTAGCAAAGATGGAAAAGCTACTTTTATCAACAGATGGCTCTATATTAAATGAGGGTGCAGTAAAAGAGGCTATTAATTTAGCAAAGACCTGTGGGAGCAAACTCTTTATTATATCCGTTGTAGAAATACCGGCGTTTGGAGCTGAGTTTGTAGAGACCCTCCCAAAGATGGTTGAGAAGTTAGAAACGGATACAAGAAGCCTTCTTAAATCATTAAAAGAGAGGGCTGCTAAAGAAGGGGTTTCCTGTGAGGCAGTCATGTATCAGGGTGCGGAACCTTACAAATATATCGTGGATGAGGCAGCAAAAAACAATGTCGAGATGATAATCATGGGCAGACGCGGAAAGACGGGGCTTAAAAGACTCATGATGGGGAGTGTAACTGCAAAAGTCATAGGCTATGCCCCCTGCAAGGTCATGGTTGTACCCAGGAATGCCGGGCTCGCTCTTAAAAAAATCCTTATTGCTACAGACGGCTCAATATATAGCGAATTAGCATCTCGTGAGGCCATCAGCATTGCAAAACGCACTGGTGGTAGTCTTATCGCCCTTTCCGTTGCCAAAAAGGATGAAAATCTTCCAATGGCAAGGGAAAGTGTTGATATGGTAAAAAAGGTTGCTGAAAGGGAAGGTATGAAGGTTGAGGCCCTGACCCTGAAAGGCGAGCCATATGAGGTTATCGTCAAAACTGCAGGTCAAAAAAATGCAGGTCTCATAGTTGTTGGAAGTCATGGAAGGACTGGCATTGAAAGACTTCTAATGGGAAGCGTGACAGAAAGGGTTATAGGACATGCAGGCTGTGCGGTTCTGGTAGTAAGAAAGCCATAAAGGGATTATGTAGTTAAAGCACAAGATTAGAAGAACTAGGACGCATGGCAGCCAAAAAAGAGCTTTTGGGAATGCTGCACGAAGCAATTGATTTTGAAGACCGTGTAATGCTGATAGAGCTTGAGGAGGAAGCAGGCAAAATCCGAGCTCTCGGATTGGATGTAGAGACCAGACTTGAATTAGGTGATCCTGCAGAAGAGATTGGAGCTGATATGATAGTTCTTGGAGTTCGTGGAGTGAGCACTTGGAAGAAAATACTGCTCGGAAGCGTATCAGAGAGAGTTTTGAATGAAACAAAGATTCCTGTGTTCATTGTTAGATAACTCTTCATATAGAAGGGCATTCGATTTTTACGTTCACAAAGGCTTCAAAATGCATGGAGACGCTCTCGTAAGCGGACCTGCCGGGATTTGAACCCGGGCTTGAAGGTCCGGAACCTTCTGTCCTGTCCAGGCTAGACTACAGGTCCATGCAAATATTTTTATACCTGTGCCTAAATAAGTTACTGTGATGGCAACCAAAAAAGAGCTTTTAAACATGCTACACGGAGCAATTGATTTTGAAGACCACGTAGTGCTGATTGAGCTTGAGAAATTCGCAGATAGAGTGGAGGGTGAGAAACTCAAGCGAACGCTGAAAGAGCTCATCAGGGACACCTCGCGCCACGTTCTGGAGCTTGCCAAACTTATTGAAAAAGTTGAGAAGAGTGAGGAAGATGATTTCTGAAGAAATGCTGAGAGAGCTGGAGAGATTTTTAAAACGTGAAATTGAAGCAAGAGATACCTATGAAGATATTCTCAAAAAAATAAAGAACAAAGAAATTCGAGAGCGGCTTTCGTACATTCGAGACGATGAAGTAAAGCACATCTATCTGCTGAAAAAAGCGATGGAAGATGTTATGGCTTAACTTCCACCTCGCTGCCAACAGCATTCCCGGGCAAGCCTCTTCCAAACTTTGCAAGCAGGCGCTTGCCGTGGATGCGCAGAATTTTTCCTGCAATCGTTTTTCCAGTTTTAGTTTTCCAGACAACTTTCTTTCCTATCAAGCTTGCAATATTTTTTTCGCTTGTTTCTATAACTGCATAATTGCTGTACATCTCCCTTCTGCCCCCCCTGAACCCCACGATTTTTGCATTCATCCTTGAAACCTCCGTAATATTTCCTTCAAAACTCTGTTTCTGTTTGCTTCGTTGATTTCGTAAGTAACAACATCCTTCCTGCGCTTGAGCTCCTGCACGAGCAGGTGCCTCGATTTATAGTGTATCGCAGCAACTACGCTGCGCCCGCTCTCAAAAACTGCCCTAACTGCCCTAATAAATTTTGTGCTGTGCAGCTCCATGGGTCCTATCTCATCGATTACTACCAAATCGAAGTCATTTTCGATTGCGCCAGAAAATCTGTCAATGTCGCTGAGATTTACCCCATACTTGCCGACTCTGGGTCCTTCTTTCTGCGCAACGTGAGCGAGTATTCCCTCGGCTCCGGTTTTAATATCGATTATTTTAAAGCCCTTCCTCTCGCCGCCTTCCCTTATTTCTTCGCTCAGAATGCCGCCTATCTTTTTATCCTTTAGAGCCTGAATGAGCTTCTTGCAGAGTGTGGTCTTTCCGCAGCCAGGCAAGCCTGTGATTAGGACTTTCATGTTTTTCCAATTGATTTATAACCTCGTTGATAATAAATGTGATGGAAATGAAAAACAAAATCGTATTCGTCGGCCGGAGCAACACTGGTAAGAGCAGCACGATTAGAGCACTCACGGGGGCAGCGCTGAAAGTTGGCAAGAGACCCGGAGTTACGCTAAAGCCCCTTGAAATTCCTTACGGTAATTTCAAAATCATCGACATGCCGGGCTTCGGATTTATGCAGGGCGTGAGCAAAAAAAGGCAGGATGAAATAAAAGACTTCATCGTCCGCTGCCTCGAAAAAAGCGAGGATATTCTATTCGCTGTGCAGGTGACAGACGCAAAAGCTTTTGCAGAGATAGCCAAGAGGCACCAAGCAAGGGGCGAGATTCCCGTAGAAATAGAGATGTTCCAGTTTTTACAGGAGCTGCATCTAAACCCGATTCTGGTTGCGAATAAGATTGATAAAATTGCGAAAAATGAAAGGGAGGGAAAGTTAAACGAGATATGCGCTCTCTTAGGTTTGCCTGCGCCCTGGAATAAAGACGTAATAGTTCCATTTTCAGCCAAGACCAAGGAAGGCTTAAAGGATTTAAAAAGGCTGATTAGGGAAAGAATTAAATAGGGCTTTTTAAATATTATGATAAAGTGGGTAGGTGGAAATTCTTTTTAGGTGAGTACTCATGAAGACAACTTCGCTATGTCCAGAATGCCTATGCAGGATAGAAGCAGAAGTTATTGAAGAGAACGGCAGGGTTATTATGGAGAAGTCCTGCCCTGAGCACGGGGATTTCAAGGACATCTACTGGAGCGATGCGGAGCTGTACCGCAGGTTCATGAAATTCAACAGCAACGGCAGGGTATTAGCGAATCCGATTACTAAGGAAAAGAAAGGCTGCCCCTATGACTGCGGCATATGCTCGAACCACAAGTCTGCGACAATCTTGGCGAATATCGATGTAACGAACCGCTGTAATCAGCACTGCCCAATTTGCTTTGCAAACGCAGACGAGCAGGGCTACCTATACGAGCCGAGTAAAGAGCAGATTTACAGAATGATGCTCACGCTTAGAAACGAGAAGCCTGCGCCCTGCTCGGTTATACAGTTCAGCGGCGGTGAGCCGACGGTAAGGGAGGACTTACCAGAATTAATAAAAATGGCAAAGGAGCTGGGCTTCATTCAGATTCAAATTGCAACCAACGGCATAAGATTGGCGAATAGCGTTGAGTATGTGAAGAAATTGAAGGAAGCTGGTCTAAATACAGTCTATCTGCAGTTCGATGGTCTTACAGAGACACCCTACATTCATGCCAGGGGTTACAATGCGCTGCCAAAAAAGCTTGTGGTAATAGAAAACTGCAGGGCAGCGGGACTCAACAGCATTACGCTCGTACCAACTCTCGTGAAGGGAATCAACGACAACCAAGTCGGAAGCATGATAGATTTCTGCGTTAAAAACAGGGACGTTGTACGTTCGCTGAACGTGCAGCCTGTTTCATTCACCGGCAGAATAGACAAAAGCGAGCTGGAGAAAAGGAGAATAACAGTTCCTGATTTTCTAGCTCTGGTAGAGGAGCAGACGGGTGGGCAAATAGCCAAAAAGGACTTCTATCCAATACCCTGCGTAGGTTCGATTTCTCACTTCATAGAGGCATGGAAGGGAAATATCGTACCTTTCCCGAGCTGCCACCCTGCATGCGGGGCTGCGACCTTTGTTTTTATTGACGACGGGAGGTTAATCCCCCTCACCAGATTCATCGACATAGACGGAATCTTGGAGCTAACCGAAGAATCTGCCGCAGAGATAAGCAAAAATGGAAAGCTCGGAAAGGTCTCGGCAATTACGAAGTTCTCGAAAAAATTCCCAAGCCTCGTAGACTACGAGGCAATGCCCAAGTCCAGCATAATTCCAAAGCTTGTGATAAAGATATTCAAGGACGGGAGCAGGGAAGCTCTTGCAGAGCTGTTTGAAAATACTCTATTCATCGGATGCATGCATTTCCAGGATTTATACAACTTCGACTGCGAAAGAGCAAGCAAATGCGTCATACACTACGCAACTCCCGACGGCAGGGTAATACCATTCTGCACCTACAACACGATACACCGCAGGGAAGTTGAAAGGAAGTTTGCAAGACCTCTGCAGACGCTGAAGGTAAAAGGTGCATAGAATGGAGCTGAAAACAATAAAAATAGAGAAGCCTGCGGAGAGCAACATAATTCTCGGGCAGGCACACTTTATCAAGACAGTTGAAGATGTCTACGAGGCTCTTGTAAATTCTGTGCCTAATATTAAATTCGGTCTTGCATTCTGCGAGTCTTCTGGACCGTGCTTGATCCGCACCGAGGGCAATGACGAGGAATTAAAAAGCGCAGCGGCAAAGAATGCCCTTACGTTAGCAAGCGGACACTGCTTTATAATAATCCTGAAGAACGCCTATCCGATAAACGTACTCAACGCCATAAAGGCAGTGCCTGAGGTTTGCAGCATATACTGCGCAACCGCCAACGAGGTCGAGGTAATCATTGCGGAGACGGAACAGGGAAGAGGAATTTTGGGGGTCGTTGACGGCCTGAAGTCGAAGGGGATTGAAAAAGAAAAGGACGTAAAAGAGAGAAAAGAATTCCTGAGGAAGATTGGTTATAAGCTATGAAAATAAAGGTCGGCTGCTGCGGCTTTCCGGGAGGAATGCAGAGGTACTTTCAGGATTTTGAGGTCGCCGAAACCCAGAGCACTTTTTACGACCTGCCGAAGCCTGAGACTGCGCAGAGGTGGAGAGAAAGAGCTCCGCAGAACTTCGAATTCAGCGTCAAGGCATGGCAGCTTATAACTCATCCTGCAACGAGTCCGACGTACAAAAAAGCAGGAGTAACCGCCGCCAGAGATAAAGAGAAAAACTACGGATTTTTTAAGGCAACTGAGGAGGTATTTTTTGCCTGGAATGAAACGCTGCAAATATGCGATATTTTGGAAGCAAAAGTAGCTCTATTTCAGTGTCCTGCAAGCTTCAGAGCTACTCAGGAAAATATCACAAATATGAGAAATTTTTTTAATTCCATCAAGAGAAAAAATCTCAAATTTGCCTGGGAGCCGAGAGGGAAGTGGAAGAGCGCAACGATTAAAAGCCTGTGCAAGGAGCTGGACGTAATCCACTGTGTCGACCCCTTCATCAGCAAAATCGCCCACGAAAGCGATGCTGCATACTTCAGACTGCACGGCTCGCAGGGCAAAAAAATGTACTACTACAAGTACACGCCTAGAGATTTGGAATTCTTATTAAAAAAATGTAAAGAAACAAAAGCCAAAGAGGTTTACTGCCTTTTCAATAACATTTCAATGCACGAAGATGCGCTTGCGTTTAAGAATATGCTCAATTCAAAAATCTTCCGAAGTTAATTCTGCATCTTTCATTTCTAAATATCATGTGACTGCCGCTTTGTCTCACAAGGAAGAAACCCTTCTTTTTCAGGAGCTTAATAATTTTATCGGCTGTAACTCTCGGCAGCCTCATACAGTCACTTCTACTTGTGCGAGACTTGTCATTTCAGATTACCCCGCCAGAATCCACGCTCAGCGCCCAGCCGCAGAAGGAGTCTGCGCATTCTCTGAAGCTATCGTCGCTGCCCCTGCCGAGCTTCAGCTTCTCCTTTGCAGAAAAAATCTAGGAAGCTCGTCGAAAAGATAGTCCTTTCCATTTGTTCTGAAAAGACCTTCGGGCTTTGAGGTTTTTATTTGTACGCCTGCCCCAAGCTCTCTATATTTGTGAACCTTCCTCCAGCGTAAGGGAGCTTTTCGAATACCGCAACTTCATTGCCCTGCTTGCGCAAGCTCAGCGCAGCGAGCAAGCCCCCCAAACCAGAGCCGATGACCCCTACCTTCATTCAATCGCCGTTGAATTTATAATGAATCATGAATATAAATTTGTACATGAAACTCGCAGCTCTTATAAGCGGCGGCAAGGACTCGCTGTATGCGATGTATTTAATGGTACTGCAAGGGCATGAAATAAAATATCTCCTGGCAGTTCTACCAGAGCGCACCGACAGCTACATGTTTCACCATCCGAATGCAGCTCTTGCAAAGCTTCAGGCAGAGGCTATGGGCATTCGGATAGTAACCAAGGCTACGAGTGGAGAAAAAGAGATAGAACTGAAAGACCTGCGCTCTCTCATCTCCTGTGTTAAAGGCGAAGTCGAGGGCATCATAACAGGAGCTTTAGCTTCTGAATATCAGAAAAAGAGAGTCGAGAGGCTCTGTGAAGAACTCAAGCTCAAATCCCTCGCACCACTCTGGCATAAAGATGCAGAAAGCTACTGGCGGGAATTGCTCAGCGCTGGCTTTGAGGTCATAGTTACCTCAGTTTCAGCCCAGGGCTTGGACGAATCCTGGCTGGGCAGAAAGATAGATTTTCAGGCATTGGAAGAGCTTAAAAAGCTTGCAAAAAAATACCGCTTCCATCTCGGCTTTGAGGGAGGCGAGGCAGAAACATTCGTTTTGGACATGCCGCTCTTCAGAAAAAAAATCGAAGTTATAAAGGCAAGGAAAGAATGGGATGGAGTAAGGGGAGTTTATATAATTGAAGAAGCGAGGCTTGCGGAGAAAGCTGCCTAACTCTACATCAGCCCCCGCTCCTTCAGACTTACGAACTGTCCGTCCCCGATTATAACATGGTCCAAAACTTTTATGCCGATTATTTCCCCTGCTTCAAGCAGGCGCTTGGTTAATTCAATGTCATCGCTGCTCGGCGCTGCGTCGCCGCTTGGGTGGTTGTGCGCAAGTATAACTGCAGCCGCAGATTCCAGAATTGCGCTCTTGAAAACTTCTCTGGGATGGATTATATTCGCATTCAAACTGCCGAGCGAAACTGTCTCTTCCTTCAATAAATGATTTTTTGTGTTTAAGTAGAGCGCAACGAAGCACTCTTTTTTAAGATTGCGCAGCTTTGGAGAAACGATTGCATAAGCATCGCTGGAAGTTTTGATTTTTGGCTTCAGGGTTTCTGAAAACGAGGTCAGTCTCTTGGCAATTTCGAAACAAGCAAGCAGCTGGCAGGCTTTCGCTTCTTTTATCCCCTGGATTGACATCAGCTCTGCAAGGCTGGCTTGGGAAAGCTGCTTCAGGTTGTATTTCCTCAGCAGCGTGTTAGCGAGGTTGAGGGCATTGCTGTTTTTCGTGCCAGTTCTCAGGAGGATTGCGAGCAGCTCTGCGCCGCCCAGGTTCTCTGCGCCATGCTTAATCAGCCTCTCCCTGGGTCTCTCGCTCTCTGGCAAGTCCAAAAGCTTGTATTCATGCATTTCAATCGATTTGAACTTAACGAAATAGTAGATTAAATTTTGGTGAGAGCACCAGAAAAGTAATTTCTGCTCCAGCTTGTGCTGGGGCGCTGGGAGTTTGATAGGGCTGCAGAGTAAAATTTATCTTCATCGCTATGTTATAGTTAATTATGAAGCCGCTCTATATTCTTGCTGCGGAGGAGCGATTGAAGGGACAACCGCCGAGGCATGCGAAGGTTTACAAGGACGACATCTCGGTTTTCGAAGCTGACATGATTTACATTAGAAACTACCTGCTCGCAAATGGAAGCCAAAGCTTGGGCGACATTGCGGAGGCTACAGGAATACCCAAAGCTACCGTGCAGAAGATGCTCTCCCCGCTTGGAATAAGAAGGGTCTATAACCAGCGTCAGCTGGAAAGAATGAAAGCTAGGAACAGCAAGAGGTACTATAGGATTATAGCCGAGCACACGGGAATAGTTAGAGACGAAAATGGAAGATGGAAGGGTTTAGAATATCGAGAAAGCGACAGGGAGCGCTTCAAGAAGTGGCTTCTCGACAAGGGCTACATGCTTCTTGATTACTACAACAAAGACGGAGACCTGAACTTCGCAATAGTGAAATTCCCACAGGACGTCGAGGAAGAGCTTGCAATGTTTTATTCGCACAGGTTTTTCCGTATACCCATAGAATTGTGAGAAGGTGTATTAAGCTTTTTTTTACTTGTAATCGTTGCCTTCAATTTCAAAATCACTTTTCCCATGGACTTGCCAAGTTTTTATATAATAGCAGGGCAATATTTTTTAGCATGAGTTTAGATGAGCTTGTAAAAAAAATTGCAGAAGAAGGGGGCTTGGAGGAGAAGGAAATTAGGGAGCGAGTAGAGGGGAAGCAGAAAGAATTGGGGGGACTTGTTACCCCGGAGGGCGCTGCGCACATCGTCGCTAACGAGGTCGGAGTAAACCTCTTTGAAGGAGTTTCAAAAGTTCCTGCATTAAAGATAGAAAACATAATTCCGGGTATGTCGAGCGTTGATTTAGTCGCCAAGGTTATGCGCATATTCCCTGCAAGGGAATTTGAAAAAAAAGATGGCTCCAAAGGCAGGGTTTGCTCTCTAATTTTGGGCGACGAGACCGGAACAATCAGGGCAGTTTTCTGGGATAAAGATATCGCTTTAATCGAAGAGGGGAAGATTAGAGAAGATGATGTGCTGCGAATCAAAGACAGCTATACAAAGGAGAGCATCAACGGCGAGGCTGAGATTCACATAGGTAACAGAACCCGAGTTATACCGAACCCAGAAGGAATAGATATTGTCCTGCAGGAAGATAGAAAAAAGAAAATTTCGGAGCTGAGCGACGGGATGAGCAGCGTGGACGTGCTATGCAAGATTGTGAGAATTTACGAAGTACGAGAATTTGAGAGAGAAGACAAAACAAAAGGCAAGGTAGCGAACCTTATAGTTGCCGATGAGACCGGGAGAGCAAGGTTGGTTCTCTGGGGTGAGGATGTTGGATTTGTGGAGAAAGGGCAGATTAAGGAGGGGGATACTATCAAGGTAAGAAAAGGCTATGTCAAAGTGAGGTTTGAGGAGCCAGAGATAAACGTCGGTAAATATGGCAAGGTCATTCTGAATCCTGGCGAGGGGGAGATAAAAGAAATTCCAGAACTTCATGCCGAAATTCCGAGAAAAGAGTTAAAAGATTTAAAAGATGGTGAAAAGGCAGAAATCAGGGGAGCGCTAGTTGAGGTTTACGATAACATAGCTACCTTCGATAGAAAAGATGGGAAGGGTGTCGTGGTAAATGCGGTAATCGACGATGGCACTGCAAGCATGCGTGCAGCGTTTTATGACAAGATGGCAGAAGTGCTGATGAACATACCCATGGACAGAATGCTGGAAGGCGGTGCAGGCGAGCTAATATCTCAAAGGCGAATGGAGATACTCGGAAGAGAGGTAGTTGCAACGGTAAGCGTAAAGCACAGCGACTTCTCCGGTAAAAACGAGCTTGTTGTTCAGGATATTGAATTGAATCCAGACCCAAAAGAAGAGGCCAGGAGTTTATTGAAAGACGCTAGGAGGGATTGAAATGGAGCTGGAAGAACTGCCTGGAGTTGGAGAGGCAACTGCTGAAAAGCTGAGAGAGGCAGGCTATGCTACAGCCGAGTCAATCGCAGCAGCGGAAGCCGGAGAGCTGAGCGACGTAGCTGGTATAGGAGAGAGCGCTGCTGAGAAGATAATAAAAGCTGCAAAGCAAAAAATCCAGCTCAGTTTCATGACCGGCAGCGAGGTGCTCGAGAAAAGAAAATCTATGAAAAAGATAACCACCGGCAGCGAGGTGTTGAATGGTCTGCTCGGCGGAGGAATCGAGACCCAGGCGATTACAGAGTTCTTCGGAGAGTTCGGAAGTGGGAAAACGCAGCTCTGCCACCAGCTGGCTGTGAATGTTCAGCTTCCAGAAGAGAAAAATGGACTGGAAAAATCTGCTCTCTACATAGATACAGAAAATACGTTCAGACCAGAGAGAATCATACAAATGTCTGAAGCCGTGGGAGTAGACCCTGCCGCCGTGCTGGACAACATAATAGTTGCCAGGGCTTATAATAGCGACCATCAGATGCTGATGGTAGAAAAAGCTGAGGACAGTATAAAGGAGAAAAACATTGGTCTAATAGTTGTAGATTCTCTGACTTCTCATTTCAGGTCAGATTACGCGGGTCGAGGCATGCTCGCAGACAGGCAGCAGAAGTTGAATCGACACATGCACAATTTGCAGAGGCTCAGCGATATATATAACCTTGCAGTCGTGGTTACAAATCAGGTAATGGCTAGACCTGACTTCTTCTTCGGAGACCCCACCGCTCCAGTCGGGGGTCACGTAGTCGGACACTCCTCCACATTCAGGATTTATCTGAGAAAATCAAAGGGAGGCAAGAGAGTAGCGAGGCTGATTGATTCGCCCAGCCTGCCAGAGGGAGAGGCGATATTCAGTGTGACCAAGAATGGAGTGGGGGATTAAATGCGGAAGCAATTATGAAAATCAAAGCAGTCGCCATAGACATAGACGGCACGCTTACAGACGAGTTGCGAAGGTTCGACTTGGAGGCAGTGCAAAAAGTAAGGGAAATTGAAGCTCGCGGCGTACCTGTTATCCTTGCAACCGGGAATATTCTGTGCATAACCGAGTCTGCGGCAATATTCATCGGCACTTCCGGATGCCTCATTGCCGAGAACGGCGGAGTTATAAAAAATATCAAAAACGATGAAACTCTCTGCCTCGGAAATTTAAAAAAAGTCGAGAAGGCATTTGAGTTTTTATCAAAAAAAATAAAAGTCCAGAAAGTTGCACGCTCAGAGCTCAGGAAGACTGAAATAGCGATATACAGAACGGTCGACGTGAAGGAAATAAAAAAGCTTTTGAGAGATTTTGATGTAGACGTTGTGGATACAAAATTCGCAATTCACATTAAAGATTCAAACGTCAGCAAAGGAAAAGCCTTGCTAAAAGTTGCGGAGACAATGAGGATAAAGCCGAGTGAAATCGCTGCAATCGGGGACAGCGAGAACGACAGAGAGATGTTGGAATATGCAGGCTATGCGATTTCGGTCGGGGAAGAAAAGCTACGAAACGTGAGCGATTTCGTAACGAAAGAAAGCCTAGGAAAAGGGGGCAGAGAAGCCTTAGAGCACGTGATTAAACTCCTCTAGTCTGTAACAGCTCCTCTGGCTTTAAGCTCTTTATGTCCAAACCCCGCATCGCCTCTCCTATTCCTTTTGAAACTTCTGCGATTAGCTTTGCATCGTTGTAGTGCGTAGTAGCAATAACAATCGCTTTCGCTCTCTCTGAAGGGTTTTCTGATTTGAATATTCCAGAGCCAACGAAGATGCCATCTGCACCGAGCTGCATCATTAGAGAGGCATCTGCAGGGGTTGCAATTCCACCGGCTGCAAAGTTTACTACCGGCAGACGCCCGAGCTTTCTGGTCTCTAATACTAACTCATATGGAGCTCCGAGGTTTTTTGCCTCGCTCATTAATTCCTCCTCTGGCATGCTCTGCAGCTTTCTTATCTCCTCCATAACAGCACGCATGTGCCGAACAGCCTCGACAATGTTCCCGCTGCCAGCCTCGCCTTTTGTTCTAATCATC
>JBDRDL010000013.1:0-17324 GCA_043820925.1 Methanobacteriota archaeon
ACAAGCCTCCGCATTATGGCAACTCTTCTAAATGGCTCGCTTCCTGCGATTGCGTTTATGGTCATTATACGCAGCTGCATTAAATCATAAATAAAGTTGAAAACGTCTTCAAATTCACCTGCACTTATCTCATGCTCTATCTTTGCCCTCCCTGTCGGGATAAGCATGTACAAATACCAGCCAGCAGCGCCGAGTTTTTTAGCGTGCAGGAATATCTCAGGCAAGCTGCGGACATTGAATTTTGTAACGGTCGTTAGCAGTCGGAAGGGCAGCGCTGCTTCTCTCATTATTTGACTTGCCCTGAGCATTAAATTAAAAGTGCCCGCAACTCCCCTAAAGCTGTCGTGCAGTTCAGCGCTGTGTCCATCTATGCTTATTGCCACCACGTCTACGCCTGCTTCCTTCAACTTTATGATATTCTCCCTGTTCAAAAGAGGCGTGGTGCTCGGGGCAATTGTAACTTTTAATCCTTCATCTTTTGCGTATTTTATCAACTCGAAAATATCGCTTCTCATCAGCGCATTGCCGCCGGTTATGCGGAGAATTGGATAGGGCTCGCCAAACTCAACGATTTGGTCTATTAAATTCCTTCCCTCCTCCGTAGAAAGCTCGTCAGGGTCTGGAGTTTTTTTGGCTGAAGCTTTGCAGTGCTTACACGCAAGTCCGCACGCTATTGTCGACTCCCACATGATTGAGACTGGCTTTTTAATCATGTTCTTCACTTGCTTCACAAAGCTTTTTAAATTTTGGCATTATAGTAGAATCCATGAAGCTCGGCGGAATTGAAATCGAGGATACCTACTGCGAGGCTTTCGACGGCTTGTTTTCGAGAATACTGATTACTGCCAGAGACCATAAGAGGCTGTACAAGGCTGCGCTCACTGCTACAGCATTGCCTTCGACGGTTTTCAATAAATCCGAAGGGGGTGTTGAGAGGTGGCCTGGTGAAAAGGAAACTCCGGACGGGCGCAGAGGTGCGATAGTACAAATATGGGTAAGCTATGGAAAAAATGCGCCAGCAAAGCTGGAGCAAGAGTTAGGGTGGCGGATTAGACAGGGCGTGCTCGTTGTGCCGACAACGAGCGTTTTCAATGCCTTCAATTCCGATAAAAAAATAGACATAATGAACAAGGTCGGACACTGCGGCGACGGCTATGAAGAAGTTGAGGAGCGCTTTGGCAGGGAGGTAATTAACATTCCTTTAATGATGGGGGAGTTTATAATAGAGCGCTACATCGGCTATGCGAGGGGAGTGATGGGGGGCAACGTCTGGTTCTTCTGCGAAAGCATAGAAGCTGCGCTCGAAGCAGGAGACAGGGCAGTTGATGCGATAAGCGGAATCGAGGGAGCAATAACCTCGTTCGACGTATGCTCCGCCGGCTCCAAAGTCGAGACCAGTTATCCTGAGATAGGTCCGACTACCAATCACCCCTACTGCCCCACGCTCAGAGGGAAAATCAAGGATTCGAGGGTACCAGAAGGAGTGGCGTCTATTCCGGAAATAGTAATCAACGGCACTTCTATAGAAGCAGTAAAAGAAGCGATGCGAGCAGCAGCGCACAGCATCAGAGATGTTGAGGGAGTTGTTAAAATCTCAGCGGGCAACTATGGAGGAAAACTCGGAAAGCACAAAATTTATCTCAGAGAGTTGATTTAGTATTACTGACGCTTTATTTTATCTATTTAAACATGAATAAACGTTTTACAACTTTTAAAAACAAAATTAACATTTTAAAATGCTTATTTTTCCTCAAAAATCAATAATTGCTGGAAAATTTATAAATATAACTTGAGACAAGTAGGTTACTGAAAAAAAGAAGGGATTGAAATGGACGAGATAGTATTGTCGCTTCTGCTTGCTTTCGCAAGTATATTACTTGGAATGGCACTTTATCTGGCTGTGGAAAGTTGTATATCAGGCGAGGCTAGCTTTCACGTAGGGGGCTAAATCTCTTTTTCTCTCCTCCCACCTCCTTGCCCCCTTGTGAACCTTGCGCCAGCAGCTGGGAAACTCTGGTTGCTGGCGTTAAATTTTTAAATTACAATTTTTATTTTATATACAAGCTCTTTAGCCTTGCGAAAATTGTTATTATCTTTGGTTTGGAAGTTCAAGATTGCAACTCGGCTTTAATTTTAGATTTAGTTCTAGAGCGAAAAATAGAAGATACGAACGAATGGAGGGGCAGAGTTAAAGAGAAAGATTTTTAACTATACATTATATCATGTGGGCGTCGTGCCTAAAATTATAAATGTGGTGCTGCTGAGTATTTACCATGATAAACCTGTACTTCGTTGGAACAGCGGGCAACGACTTTGACCAGGCAGCCCTGCTGTCAGACCTTTTGAGGGCGGCAGACGTAACAATGAATGGTAATGCTTGTTATAGCTACACTGAAAAAAGTATACAAACGCTCCAACTAATTTTTAAATAGTTAATTTGTGTGCGTTATAATAGGTGAATCATGGAAGAAAAGATAATTTCTGAGAAGGGGAATGCCCTCAAAATTTTGGAATGGTTTAAATTGCACAAGGACGAGGAATTCGCAAAAGTTCTTGAGAGCACAGTAAAAAGAAGCAGAGAGAAGTTAGCTTTAAGGTGATTTGTTGACCGGGGTTGATACTACCTTTATCATCGACCTTTTTAGGGGTAGCTTGAAGGCTACGAAACTCCTTGAAGATTTGTGGGAGAAAGGGGAACGTGTCTCGACAACTGTCATAAATCTTGCAGAACTCTACCGCGGCGCTTTTTCTCATTCGAGAGCCGATGAAAAGCTTCGGGAAATTGAAGACATGAAAGACCTCTTAGTTGTATTGGATATGAAAGCAGAGAGTGCAAAGCTTTATGGCAGGATTTATGCAGAATTAAAAAAGAAAGGTAAGATAGCAAAAGACAGAGACATCGTCATATCCTCGATATTCTTATCATTTGGTGAGAGAAAAATAATTACCCGTGACGAAAAGCACTTCAGAGACATAGGAGGCATAGAAGTAGTTGCATATTAATTACCTACAATATCTCTGAGGAGATTGCTAATCTTTCTGCTCAGTTGGGTAGCCTCTGGGCGATGCCCTAAAGTTATAAATGCACAGCAGCCAAATTACTGAGCATGATAAACCTGTACTTCGTTGGAACAGCAGGCAGCGGAAAGACCACGCTCACGCATGCATTCCAGCTGTGGATGCAGCAGCACGGCTTCAATGCGATAACCATGAACTTAGACCCTGGAGTCGATATGCTGCCTTATCCTGCAGATATAGATGTCCGAGAGTGGGTCAGCATTCCAGAAGTCATGCAGCGCTATGGAGTAGGACCAAACGGAGCGCAGATAATCGCAGCCGATTTGCTCGCAGTTAAGGCGAAAGAAATTAAAGAGGTGCTCGAAGAGTTCGAGGCAGACTATCTTTTAGTTGATACTCCGGGTCAGATAGAGCTGTTTACGTTGAGGGAGTCGAGCAGGTTCGTGCTCGATGTTTTCGATTCAAAAAAGTCTGCGATTGCCTTTCTCTTCGACCCTGTTTTAGCAAGAATGCCTGCAGGATTCGTGTCGCTGCTGCTCCTCTGCACCTCAACGCAATTCAGATTCGACATTCCGATTTTCAACGTGCTTGCGAAGTCAGATATTCTAAGCCCGGAAGAAGTCGAAAAAATCGTTGAATGGAGCAAAGACAGCGGCAAGCTGTATGACGCCCTCATAAATACCAAACCCACGATGCAGACGCAGGCAAGTATCGAATTATTTTATGCTCTCGAAAGAATAGAAGCCTACAAATCCCTCATCCCGATTTCCTCAAAAAATAACTACGGCATGGAAGATTTATACAACCTCGCCCAACAAGTGTTTATGGGCGGGGAGGATTTGGGGAAGGATTAGTGCTGTTTCGTAGTCGCACCAATTACTTCAAACACTCCTTTACACTCTTCAAAAATTTCTCTGCATTTCTTACCCACTTCTCGGCATCCGATTTGCTGGACATCAAGCCTTTGTAGTCCGCCATCGACTTGAGTTGAACAGCCGGCGTAACTACAGCTATCCTCAAATCAGCAAACTTGGTTGGTATTTTATTCAGGCGAACCAACTCCAGAAATAGCTGTGGTGCGTCATCATGCCTGATTGCCCGCTTGTTTAAAAATTTAGTGGTGAGCGCATCATTTGCCCTGATAATTGAGTGTATGGACTGGGCTATCACAACAGTATACTTCTCGTTATCCAAGGATTCGGAACTCAACAGCTGTTTTGCACTTTCAAGCCAGAACTCGGCTTCTTTTAATTCTCTCATAGACGGTCTCTCCTTTCTTCAGCTCCTCTGCGAACTGTGTATCTTCTTCGGCTTCCTTCGCAGTCAGTATAAGAGGTATGATTCTCATTTTAGACTTTTTCAAAATTTCGTCGGTTATTGAGGCAATTCTATTTTCCAATTCCTTATTTTTTTTATCAGTTATTACGACCATATCTATATCGCTAATTAATTTTTCACTTTTTCTTGCCACACTGCCGAACAGGACAATTTTTTTCACTTCACCAATTCTTTTCACACTTTTTACAAAATTTTTTACAGCTAGCTTGTGAGGTGAGAATTCGATTTCCAGTATCTTCCTTACTTCTTTCAAGAATGGTGAAGCTTCATTAAGCCTGCAAGCTACTGAATGACCGACCGTCTTGGTCAAAATTATCCCTGCTTTATCCAGTTTCTGAACAAACCTCCATGTAGTTGCATAAGAAATTCTGGAAAGTTTTGACAATTCATTCACTGTAAACTCTCTTTTCGGATATTTTAAAAACAGCTCTATTATTTTTCTTTTAGTTATACATTCTTGGATAATATTATTCATGTTTGAATAATTGGTGCTGCGTATTTATAAACATTTCGTTCGTTAGTCTATAAGCGAATCCAGAAAAAGATTGACAGAAAACCTTACCAACGATATTCTGTTGCATTATTATGCCAATGATGAATGATGGGCGACCTGATTTTCCACGCTTGCATGCAAGTGTGGAAAGTGATGAGCTCTATGAGCGCTGAGGCATTATAACTTTTTCAAAATATCCGCAAACTCCTGCGCAGCTTTTTTTGGGTCACGGGAAGCGTAAATTCCTCGACCGATTATTTCGAAGTCAGCGCCAGCTTTAATTGCATCTCCTACAGCTGCGCCCTGCGCCTTTATGCCCGGGGAGATAATTACAATATCGCCGACGATTTTTCTCAGTTGCTTTATTCTCTCAGGCCGAGTTGCTGGAGCTACGATTCCGTATGCGTATTTTTTCGCTATTTTTGCAATTTTCTCAGCCTCGCTGCTCATGAAATCTTTTGCGCCAGGATGGCTCATCTCGGCTACCACAAAAATCTCAGCAACCCCGCCACATGCCTTTACGACGTCCTCGCCCACGAAGCCGTGCACGATAACATAATCAGCTCCGTTTTTCGTTGCAATTTCGCAAATTTTTCTGCTAATCTCGGGAATATCTGCAGCTTTGAAATCAGCGATTACTGGCTTTTTGAAGTTCTTCAGCTTTTTAATAATGCTCAAGTCTGTTTTCAGCACTAGCGGATACCCGACTTTTATTGCATCTATATATTCTGCCACTTCTTCGCAAATTTGCAGAGCTTTTTCTTCACTCTCTACGTCTAAAGCCAAAATTATGCGGTTATTTTTTTGCATGCATTCTCTCCTTCACACTCGCAACCAGCAGCGGAAATAGCACCGTTGTATCTCCGATTACTGTTACGAGGTTGCTTTTTGCTTTAACTTTCCCCCAAGATATGCCTTCTTCCAATTTTGCCCCGCTAAGGCTCCCCGCCTCTTCCCTGTCCATGGTTATTTGAATTCCGTAGTCTATGCCGTTGCGCAGTAAATTAGCACCGAGTATGTAGTGTTTTGGTACTCCTCCGCCGAGTATCACTGCTCCAGTTTTTTTTGCAGCGAATACAGTATCTGCAAGGTCATTCATATCTTTAACCACATTAAGAACAAGTTCTTGCTTTTGGGAAAAGAAAAACAGCTGCAAGCCCAGCATCGAATCGGTTACGGCAGGTGAAAAAACTGGAACTTTTTTTTGGTATGCGGCTCTAAGAAAAGAGTTTTTATCCTTTATCTTTGAGCCGATTTCCCAGAGCAGCTCCTTCACAGAAAGATTTTTTCTTTTATTTTCGTCTATTGAAGAAAAAATCTTCTGGACTTCTTTTTCAAAAACTTCGAAGTCAGAGAATTTTGCAAAAACGTTGCCTATCCGGCCGATTTTTTTTCCTCGCAGCTCTACATCGTCTGCCGAGAAGCTGCCGATGTAGTGCCTGCCGTGGAAAGCCTCGACCATATCGTGCACCACATTAGATCCAGAGGTAACGATTACGTGCACATAATTCGAGCTAATCAGGTCAGTAATTATTTTTCTTAATCCAGATGCAGTTAGCGGACCAGACAATCCGAGAAAAATCGTTGCTTTTTTCAGGAGCATCTCCTCAAATATATCGCTGGCAGCAGCCAGGCTCCTTGCCCCCAAGACGCCGGCTTTTTTGTACTCTTCAACAAGCTCGTTAATACTCATCTCGTCTCTCAACGAAATCTGCCCGACTTTCTTCACTTCTTTCCCTTCTTGAGCTCCCTCAATTCTCTCCGCAGCGCATCTACTTTGGAGTCAATTTCGCTGATTCTTTTCTCGAGCTCTTTCTTTTCAGACTCGAATGATTTTTCTGTAATTTCGTTTACTGCCATTTTTTTTCTCAGATTTTCTATGCTTAGCCCAAGCTTTTCTTTCTCTTTATTCAAGGCTCTTATTTCACCTGCGATTTCTGTGCTTTTCTTCACAGCATCAACTTTCCTCTCAAAGCCCAGAAATCTCCTCCTTTTGAGTTCGTCTATGCTTTTGAATTCCTGAATGCTGCTCTTAATCTCAGTTTGTCTTGCCTTAAATGCGATTAGCGCAACGAATAGAAAAGCTAGAGCTATCAAAGCTACAGTATAGCTGACTCCTCCCTCCTCAGCCTCCGGCACACGAGTTAAATTTTTCTGGGATTGCTGCGTTAAGTTTGACTCGATGCGTGCAACTCTCCTCTGTAGTGCTGCCTGCATTTCGAAATTTGCGAGACTTTTAGCTTTTGTTGCTTCTCTCAATGCGCTCCTCGCATACTCTTCGGCGATGTTTGCGCTTTTCAGCGATTCCGAGTATTCTCTGGAATTGTACTTTGCTTCCCCAAGCTGTAGGAACGCTTTAGCATTCTGCAGCAGCTGCGTGGATTGATTGTAAGAAGCTACCGCAGCAGTGAGATTTGCCTCATAGCTCTGAGCATTTTTTACAGCGTTATTTGCGTCAGCAATTGAGTAGGCAGCTTCAGTTATGAGTGTTTTTGCAGTAGCGATGCACTCAAGAGCCTGCTCTTTGAAGTTGGCGTATTCTATTCTTACCGGAAATCCATCCTGGATTGCTGAGATATTTTCGAATATAGAAGTGCTGTAGAATAAAATTTCGTTATCTCTATCGATGATTTTATCAACCCTTGGAGCGAAGCTGCCGAAGTAGTTATTTCGAGGGGAAATGAATTTTATGTTGGTTTTATGCACCAGCCAGGGGTATTTTCCGAGGGACAAGCCTTCGAATAATTTGGTCGAATCTCTTTCGTAAAGCATGTCAGACCTTCGGTAGCTCAGTTCTACCTTTACTTCCTCCTTGCCCCATATGCTTAGAGCGAGAGCAACTTTCGTAGGATGTTCGTCTTTTGGAGTATAAGTTTTTCCATTTAGTTTGATATCCCTCGCATCGCCTCGAATAAAATATACATCGCCATCAAAAAGGTAAGACCCGCCGATGTTCTTAAATATTATTTTCTCCTCTACAAAAAAATCGTTCTCGTTAAGATAGTATGTCAGATTGTGCTCAGGAACGTATATGTCTTGAGCATGCACTACCGCAGGTAGAGCCACAATTACAAAGAGAAGAATCCACCGCATGTTAATCACATTTTTAGTAGTTAGATATATATTTATTCTCAACGTAGAAATTTTTACCTTTGGTAAAAATTTCAGACGTTGAAAACCCGTCGTAGCACTCGTTTGCAAGAACGAGAGCGTAACGACACGAGTGCTCCTCCCGTCGTAGCTCAACCTGGTAGAGCGTCGGACTGTAGACTTCCGCAAGGAAGATGGCGTGCATGCCAGCTTCTTGGCAGAAATCCGATGGTTGCTGGTTCAAATCCGGCCGACGGGACTATAAGCCTTTTTCTTTAAAAAAGAAAAAGTCCTATCACTCCAAAAAGAAATTTGTGGTATTGAGCATAGCGAAATACCACGAATACCGTGAGGTAGTGCGAAAGCTGGCGGTCTTGCTTACGCAAATGATGGTCAACCTTTCTGAAGGTTGGTTCCCAAATCCGGCCGACAGGACTATATTTTTATACTTAGAATTTCACTTTATAAGCATGGGAAAAGTCGATGTCGCTTTCGATTTAGCATATCGCCTTATGCATCCCCGCTTAACTGTGCTCGTCACGTGCATTGACAGCAGAGGCATGTCCAACATAATCACTCTCGCTTGGTCCATGCCTACTTCGATAAAGCCGCCGATGGCTGCGATAAGCGTTGCACCGCAGAGGTATTCCCACAAGCTTATCAGCGAGACAAAAGAATTCGTTGTAAACATACCTACGATGCAACTTGCCAGGGAAACTCTGTTCTGCGGTCGTAACTCTGGGAGAGACTGCAACAAGTTTAGGGAAACTAAATTAACTCCCATGCCTGCTAAGAAAGTTGCGCCGCCGTTAATCAAAGAATGCGTAGCGCATCTCGAGTGCAAGGTTATAAACTCGATTACCACAGGCGACCACACTTTATTCGTGGGAGAAGTAGTAGCAGCGAGCGCAGACCAAGGCATTTTTGACGTAAAATATGATGTTGAAAAAGTCAAGCCTATCTACCATCTTGGCGGCGACGACTTTTTAACAATTGCAGATAAAATTTAAATTCTTTTACAACGTTATACATCGAAAACTTTATATAGATATAAAAATAAGCGAATGCTATTCAACAGGGTATGGCGGCCACAGCGGAGGGGTTACACCCGTTCCCATTCGAACACGGAAGTAAAGTCCTCCAGCGATTCTGGTTGTACTGCGGTGCGCGAGCCCGTGGGAAGCCAGAGACGTTGCCAGCCCATTAAATTTGCATCCAGAGGCAGGAGCACGGTTTGAGGAATAAGGTAGATTTGGGAAGATAGTTTATTTCATGTCTAATGGCTTAGCTTCCACCAGCATCATTTTGAAGCGAGATTTAGCGAAGCGAAAATCGAGCGAAAGAAGCCCTGGTAGTGTAGCGGCCTATCATGAGGGACTGTCATTTCCGAAAGGAAGCTGAACTCCTTCGACTCGGGTTCAAATCCCGACCAGGGCGCCATCTTCGGTGGTGCCAATATCTTTGAGAAGAAAAAAAGAGGTAAACGCATGATTAAAAATAACTCATTTTCCTGGGCCCGTAGCTCAGTCTGGCAAGAGCACCGGCCTTTTAACCCTGGAAAATGGGAAGGTAAGCCGGGAGTCGCGAGTTCAAATCCCGCCGGGCCCGTTTGTCAGCACTTCGCAATCAAGCTTTCCATATTAAGCAGAGCGAATGATTGCTTGTGCCGACACCCACCATTACACTTGCCTTCGGCAAGTGACAGGTTTGGTCAAGACCGAGTGAGCGAGGAGTGTAACGACGAGCGAACGAGGGATTGAAAATGAAGTTTGATGTACTGAAGCATGAATTAGTTCCGCAGCACGAGGTTTTGCCTGAAGAAGATGCCAATGAGCTGTTAAAAAAATTCAATATAACCAAGGAACAAATTCCGAAGATTCTGGTTTCAGACCAGGTCGCCAAGAAGATTGGGGCTAAGATTGGGGATGTGGCAAAAATAACAAGGAATAGCAAGACCGCAGGTAAGAGCGTGGTTTATAGAGTCGTGGTGGCCGAGTGAGGTGATATGTTGATAGAAACAAAGCCGATTATGCGCGCTTTTCTAAAGAAGAGAGAGCTTGTGAGGCAGCACATAGATTCCTACAACGACTTCATCGAGAACCGCCTGCAAGAAATCATCAACGACACGGGAAAGATAGAGACTGATATAGGCGTTGAGGTTCGCTTGGGCAAAATTACTGTGGACAAAGCAGAGGTAATTGAAGCTGATGGCTCAAAAAACAGGCTTAAGCCTGTGGAAGCAAGGTTAAGAAATCTGAGCTACTTTTCTCCGATTTATTTGGAGATGACACCGAAGAAAGTGGACCAAGAGGGAGAGACCGAGACAGTAAAAATAGGAATGCTGCCAACGATGCTGAAATCCAAGATATGCAATTTATATGGACTGAGCGATGCAGAGTTAGTTAAAGCCAGCGAGGATCCCCTTGACCCGGGAGGGTATTTTATCGTCAATGGCTCGGAGAGAGCGCTGGTGACAATTGAAGACCTCGCCCCGAATAAAATCATGCTGGAGCACAGCGAGAAATACACAAAGACAACTGAGGTTGCAAAAGTTTTCTCTAAGAGGAGCGGCTTCAGGGCATTGGTTACAGTCGAGAGAGACAAGGACGGATTGATAGGAGTTTCTTTCCCGTCAGTGCCCGGAGAAATACCTTTCATAATTTTAACGAGAGCGCTCGGCTTGGAAACTGACCAGGAGATAGTGAATACTATTTCCGACGACCCTGAAATCGTGCAGAGCATTTTGGAAAATCTTGAGGAATACTTAGACGTAAAAACAACGCAGGCTGCAATCGAGATTATAGGGAAAAAGGTAGCAGCAGGGCAGACGAGGGAATACAGGTTAAAAAGAGCTGAGCAGGTAATCGACAGGTATTTGCTGCCGCACATTGGTGTGGAGCCCGAGGATAGAATAAGGAAGGCGCACTATCTGGGCAGAATGGTCATAAGGGTCCTCGAGATGGCGCTGGGCAAGAGAGGACCAGACGATAAAGACCACTATGCAAACAAAAGGTTGAGGCTGGCAGGGGATTTGATGGAGGATTTATTCAGGGTCGCATTTTATAATCTTACGAGGGATATAAAGTATCAGCTTGAAAGAGCAGTTGTAAGAGGTAAAGAGCCGAGCGTGCACACTGCAGTCAGAACAGATGTTTTAACAGAGAGAATAAGGCACGCTCTAGCAACTGGCAACTGGGTTGGGGGAAGGGCAGGCGTAAGCCAGCTCTTAGACAGGACAAATTATATTTCAGTTGTATCCCACTTGAGAAGGGTAATCTCGCCGCTAAGCCGTTCACAGCCGCACTTCGAGGCAAGAGACCTGCACCCGACGCAGTGGGGAAAGATTTGTCCGAGTGAAACTCCTGAGGGACCGAACTGCGGGCTGGTTAAAAACCTTGCACTGGCGTGCGAGTTTTCAACAGGTTTTGATGAGCTTTTGATAGAGAATGTGCTATATGACCTTGGAGTAAAGCAAATTCGCAAGGTGGCACTGTAATGACTGCCAATATATATATTAACGGTAAGCTGATCGGAACTCGCACAGAACCTTTGGTTCTCGTAGAGAAAATCAAAGAGCTGCGGAGAAAGGGAAAGCTCTCAATGCAAGTAAACGTCGCCTACTACGAAGATACAGATGAAGTCTTGGTGAATACTGATGCAGGAAGGGCTAGAAGACCTTTGCTGGTCGTTGAGAACGGCAAGCCACGCATTAGGGACAAGGAATTAGAAGCCCTGAAGAATGGGGAGATTACTTGGGACGATTTGGTAGCCAGCGGAGCTGTTGAATATCTGGATTCTGAAGAAGAAGAAAATGCATACATTGCAGTTACTCCGCAGGAGCTAACCAAAGAGCACACCCACCTGGAGATAGACCCGCTGTTTATGCTCGGCGTCTGCACTGCTGTATTGCCCTACCCCGAGCACAACTCATCTCCGAGAAATACGATGGGCGCAGGCATGGCGAAGCAGTCCATAGGTTTTTACGCTTCTAATTTTAAGTATCGCACAGATACGAGAGGACATCTCTTACAGTATCCCCAGCTTTCGCTGCTTCAAACCGAAATCACGGGCTCGGTCGGCTATGACAGCAGAGCGGCAGGGCAGAATTTCGTGGTCGCTGTGCTTTCCTACCAAGGATACAATATGGAGGATGCACTTATTTTAAACAAGGCTGCCATAGATAGAGGCCTGGGCAGGAGCACTTTCTTTAGAGCATATGAGGCAGAGGAGAGGCGCTACCCAGGAGGGCAGGTGGATAAATTCGAGCTGCCAGAGCCTGAAATCAGAGGCTACAGGGCAGAAGAAGACTACAAGAATCTTGGAGAGGACGGGATAATAGAAACAGAATCAGAAGTTTCTTCTGGACAGGTTTTAATCGGCAAAACTTCACCGCCTAGATTTTTGGAAGAAATCAGCGAGTATGGCATGGCCAGGGAGAAGAGGAGAGAAACCTCTGTTACCGTAAGGCACTGGGAGAAAGGCGTGGTTGATTTGGTGATGCTGACTGAGAGCGTTGGAGGTAATAAACTGGTTAAAATCAGGGTTAGAGACCAGCGCACTCCAGAGCTGGGAGATAAGTTTGCTTCAAGGCACGGGCAGAAGGGAGTAGTAGGAATGATAATTCCGCAGGAGGACATGCCTTTCACCGAGAACGGAATAATTCCTGATTTGATAATAAATCCACATGCGATTCCTTCGAGGATGACGGTGGGGCAGGTTCTGGAAATGCTCGGAGGCAAGGTAGCCTCGCTGGACGGCAGGCGTATCGACGGAACTGCCTTCTCAGGCACAAAAGAAGCAGCGCTTAGGGAAGCGCTTAAGAAAGCGGGCTTCAAGCACAATGGTAGAGAAGTAATGTACAACGGAATAACTGGCGAAAAAATAGAGGCAGAAATTTTTATAGGCGTTGCGTATTATCAGAAGCTTCACCACATGGTTTCAGGGAAGATTCACGCCCGCTCTCGAGGTCCTGTTCAAGTGCTGACAAGGCAGCCGACTGAAGGCAGAGCCAGAGAAGGAGGATTGAGGTTCGGAGAAATGGAGCGGGATTGTCTCATAAGCTATGGGGCAGCGCTTCTGCTTAAAGAGCGTCTCTTAGACGAGTCAGACAGGCATACCATGCAAGTTTGCGAGAAGTGCGGCAGCACAGCAGTTTATGATAAAATCAGGGATACAATATATTGCTCAATCTGCGGGCGTGATATAGACGCTGCGGAGGTAGAGGTTTCTTACGCATTCAAATTATTGCTAGACGAGCTAAAATCCCTCGGCATAAACTCGAAGCTTGTGCTGGGAGATAAAGCATAGTGGGTCAAGACACGATTGTCAATTCCGACAGGAAGCTGGTATGCACGCCATCTTCCTTGCGGAAGAGCACTTCGCAATCAAGCTTTTCACACAAGCAAGAGCGAATGATTGCTTATGCCGACACCCACTTGCGATAGCAAGACCGTGAGCCTTGCGCCCAGCTAACGCTGGTGCACTTGCGTAGCAAATGGTGTCGTGGGTCAAGACACGATTGAGTGAAGAACGAAGTTCGAGCGAAAGAGTGGATTGAAAATGCGCATAATCCTGAAGAAAATTGAAGGTGTAAGGTTTGGATTGCTCTCGCCAGACCACATCAGAAAATTTTCAGAGGCAAGAATCATAACCGCAGATACCTATGACGAAGATGGCTATCCAATAGAAGGCGGGCTGATGGATCCGAAGCTCGGAGTTGTCGACCCGGGATTAAAATGCAAGACTTGCGGAGGGAGAGTTGGCGACTGTCCGGGACACTTTGGAAGAATCGAGCTGGCAAGACCTGTGATTCACGTAGGTTATGCAAAGCTGGTTTACAGACTCTTACAGGCTACCTGCAGGAAGTGCGGGCGTCTCTTGCTGCCAGAAAAGAAAGCTGAGGAATACAGGGAGCAGATTAAAAAAGCTAAGAAGACAGGGAAAAATGAGAGCGACATCGTTGAAGAGCTGTTCAAAGCTGCCAAGGCAGCGAAGAGGTGTCCGTACTGCGGAGAAGAGCCGCTTGAAATAAAATTTGAAAAGCCTACAGCCTTTGTCGAGGACAGGAATAGATTATCATCTACTGATGTAAGAGAGAGGCTGGAAAGAATTAAAAACGAAGACGCAGAAGTTATGGGATTCGACTTAGACGTAGCCAGACCTGAGTGGATGGTGCTAACAGTTTTACCAGTGCCGCCTGTTACAGTCAGACCCTCGATAACTCTGGAGTCTGGAGAAAGGAGCGAGGACGATTTAACTCACAAGCTCGTAGATATACTGCGCATTAACCAGCGACTGACTGAGAACATAGAGGCAGGGGCGCCGCAGCTGATAATCGAGGATTTATGGGAGCTGATGCAGTACCATGTTACCACTTACTTCAACAACGAGGTTGCAGGAGTGCCGCCTGCGAGACATAGGTCTGGGAGACCGCTCAAGACCCTAACGCAGAGGCTGAAGGGCAAAGAAGGCCGCTTCAGGAGCAACCTCTCAGGCAAGAGGGTAAATTTTTCTGCGAGAACCGTGATTTCTCCAGACTCAAACATAAGCATAAATGAAGTTGGAGTGCCTGAGATAATTGCGAAAGAGCTTACCGTGCCGGTTAGAGTAACACCTGCCAATATTGAATACCTGAAGAAATTAGTCGAAAATGGACCTGAGAAATATCCCGGAGCAAATTATGTTGAGAGATTGGACGGAAGCAGGATAAGGCTCGGCAAGGTTAAGAATATAGAAGAAGTCTTGGAAAAAGTTGAAGTTGGAGGCAAGGTGCACCGCCACTTACAGAACGGCGATGTGGTGATGTTCAACAGGCAACCATCGCTGCACAGGATGAGCATAATGGCACATGAAGTAAGGGTCATGCCCTACAAGACTTTCAGACTAAACCTGTGTGTGTGCCCGCCCTACAATGCAGATTTTGACGGAGACGAGATGAATCTGCATGCAATTCAGGGAGAGGAAGCAAGGGCTGAGGCGAGGGTATTAATGCGCGTTCAGGAGCAGATATTGTCTCCGAGATTTGGAGGTCCAATAATCGGGGGAATTCACGACCACATCTCCGGGGCGTATTTGCTGACAAGAAAAGAAACCAAATTTACCAAAGAGGAAGCTTTCCACATTTTATACGCTTCGGGAATAAATGAGCCGTTACCAGAGCCAGTTGTGGAGAATGGCAGGGAGTATTATACTGGAAAGCAGCTCTTCAGCCTTCTCCTGCCGAGGGATTTGAACCTGGTTTACAGAGCCAAAATATGCAAGAAGCACGACACGTGTTTGAAGGAAGGATGCCTCAACGATGCCTATGTAGTTATAAGAAATGGGCAGTTACTCTCTGGCGTCATGGATGAAAAATCTTTTGGAGCATTTGCAGGAGAACTGCTGGACAGAATAGTGAAAGACTATGGAACCGATGAGGCGAGAATATTCCTGGACAGAGTTACAAAGCTTGCTATAAACGTGATAACCAGAAAGGGATTTTCTACAGGAATAGATGATGAAGACCTGCCAAACGAGGCTAAGGAGAGAATAGCTGAGATACTGGACAAGGCAGAAGAAAATGTTCAAAAACTGATAAAGGCTTACGAGGACGGAATTTTAGAGCAGCTGCCTGGGAGAACTCTCGAGGAAACTCTTGAAATGCGGATTATGCAGACGCTGAGCGAGGCAAGAGACCTGACGGGCAGCATAGCCAACGAATACCTTGAGCAGGAATCTGAGGTCAGGGGAAGAGAGAACAGCGCACGCATAATGGCTGTTACCGGCGCAAGAGGGAGTTTACTGAACCTAACACAGATGGCAGCCTGTATTGGTCAGCAGGCAGTGAGGGGTGAGAGAATAGCTCGAGGCTACGTCGGGAGAACGCTCCCTCACTTCAAACCTGGCGACAAGGGTGCGAGAGCAAAGGGCTTTGTAAAATCCAGCTATAAGAAAGGGCTCGACCCTCTAGAGTATTTCTTCCATTCAATGGGGGGTAGAGAAGGACTTGTGGATACAGCGGTGAGAACCTCTCAGAGCGGCTACATGCAGCGCAGATTAATAAACGCCCTGCTGGATTTGAAAGTAGAGTACGACAGTACTGTAAGAGACACCAGAGACATGATAATAGAGTTCAAGCACGGCGAAGATGGAGCAGACCCCTCGAAGACAGATTGGGGCAGCATCGTAAATGTTAGAAAAATTATTCAGAGCATCGTGGAGAATAAAAGGAGGAGTTAGCCTGGAAGAAAAAGAAATTCTTAAGAAGCTGGAGGAAGTCAAAGACCTTCCGGAGAGCATATACTCCGACTTACTCAGGGAACTCTCAAGTACAAAAGTCACTGCTGAAGAGCTGGACAAAATTCTGAGCGAGGTAAGAAGGAGATATGAGTACTCGCTTGTCGAGCCAGGAGAGGCTGTGGGAATAGTTGCTGCACAGAGCATGGGCGAGCCCTCGACGCAGATGACGATGAGGACATTTCACTATGCAGGAGTAGCAGAACTCAACGTTACACTCGGCTTGCCGAGGATTATCGAGCTCGTCGATGCGAGAAAGACGCCCTCAACTCCTACGATGACGATATACCTTGAGGAAGAGTATGCAAAGGATAAAGAAAAGGCAAAGAAGATTGCAAAGCAGATTGGAACCGTTGTAATCGGAGATATCATAAGTAAGACTGAGATGGACCTGATAGACTCCCGTGTAACCCTGATTTTTGATGAGTACGAGCTGGCGAGGAGGGAGATATCGATTGCGGAAATTGTAGAAAAGCTCAATCTAAGCAAGATTAAGGTCGAGGAAGGCTGGGGGAAAAATAAAGTATCTCTTATTTCTCCAACGCCCTCATTAAAAGAGCTCAGAAAATTAGCCAACAAGGCGAGAGAGATTTACCTGAGGGGAATAAAAGGAATCCAGAGAGTTGTTATGCGAAAAGAGGGGGAAGAGTACGTGATATATACCGAAGGCTCCAGCCTGAAGGACGTTTTAAAGATAAAAGGAGTTAATACGAGCAAGACCAAGACAAACGACATCCTCGAAATTGAGAAAGTTCTGGGCATAGAAGCTGCGAGAAATGCGATAATCAACGAGATGCTAGATACCCTTGACGAGCAGGGTCTTAAAGTTGACGTGAGGCACCTCATGCTGATAGCTGAGATGATGACAGTCGACGGTACAGTAAAAGCGATAGGCAGACACGGAATATCTGGAGAAAAAGCTTCTGTACTGGCGAGGGCAGCATTCGAAATCACAGTAGACCACCTGCTGAAAGCAGGAATCAGAGGCGAGGTCGAGGAGCTGAGGGGCGTAGTTGAGAACGTCATCGTGGGCAGACCGGTTAAGCTGGGCACAGGCATGGTAGAGCTGGCCATGAAGCGAGAACTGGAAGAAAAGAAAGAAGTGTAATTC
>JBDRDL010000014.1:0-2076 GCA_043820925.1 Methanobacteriota archaeon
TTATTCTTATTTATTGAAAGCAGCACGTAGGGCATTTCATCTCCTCCATGTCGTCTTGTTTTGTATAAAAATTGCCATGAACGCATAAAAATCCTTGGGCGAAAGGTTTTCCTTCAATTTTATCCCTTTTTCTTCCCTGCCATCCAGCAATATATCGCAGTCCTGATACGTATCCACGAGAATGTCCTTTATGTACTGCAGGTCAAATTCACTGAATTCGAACATTACAACAGGCATGCTCTTTTCTATTTGAGAATCCTTATATAAAAGTTGAGATTAAAATGAAACAATGCATCTGGTCTGCCTTTCCCTCCATCACATAAAAACCAGCTACGACAACTTTTTGAAAGCAGGGGCTCTTGCACCTGCGGAGTTCTACAGGCTTTCAAAGGGAATACAAGAGCGCATCCTGCTCCAGACAGGTACACGGGTCGAAGTCTATGCATTGATTGATGAAGGGGTTGATTCATTATTAGATATTCTTTCCTCAAAAAGCTCGCTGGAGAAAGATTCATTCAAAATATATTTTGACAGAGATGCAGTTGTGCACCTTTTCAGGTTAGTTGGAGGAATTGAATCTCGTGTTTTAGGAGAAACCTATCTCTTAAGGCAGGTTGAAGATGCATTCCACTTGGCTAAAAAAAAGTCCGCAGTCGGCAGCTATATGGATTCGCTATTTAATTCTGCTATCCGCACAGGCAGGAAGGTGCGCTTGGAAACAAAAATTGAAGGCTCAATTCCCGTGGCTGATATGGCTGTTAAAAATATACTCGATGAACTGCCGACTTTGGAGGGGAAAATAGCAGTCCTTCTGGGCGCAGGGTTAACAGGACGAAAAGCAGCCAAGGCTCTGGTTAAGCGCAAGCTAAAATTAATTGTCGTAAATAGAAATTATGACATCGGAAAGAGAACAGCCAGGGAAATTGGAGCAAAAGCTGTAAAATATGCGCAACTAAGCAAGACGCTCTCGAATGCTGATGTGCTTATATGCGCCACTCTCGCATCGCACTACAGGATAACAGCCGAATTGATAAAATCGCTGCACAGAAAATCGCCACTCGTTATCGTGGATGTATCGCCTTTTGGAAACGTCGACCTGGCTGTTGCTGCTCTCCCCAACATTGTTTTAAAGAATGGAGAATTAAGGAAAGCTGTAGAGGAAAACATGAGGTTGGAAAAAGCAGAGGTTCCTAAAGTGGAGAGGATAATTGAGGAAGAGATAGAAAAACTGGATATAGTTTGAAAGCTGACTATAAACCGTGCTCAATAAGAAGCTGTTTGCAATATATCTTGGGTCTTTTATCGGGCCGCTGAACGGGAATTCTATTCTTGCCCTTATTCCGCTTCTTAAATCAGCGTTTAACGCAGATGTCGAGCAGGTTCTTCTTTCCATCCCGTTCCTCATGTTTCCATTTGCATTTCTTCAACTTTTTTCAGGCACGACGTCAGACATATACGGCAGGAAAAAAACAGTTATCACGGGCTTCATAATTTATTCAATTGGGTCATTTCTGTGCGGACTTTCAACAAGCATGCGCATGTTTCTTTTGTCCAGGGCAGTCCTTGGAGTGGGATTTGCATTGGTAAGCCCTGTGATGGTGGCAATCCTCGGAGATATAACAACGAAGAAGAACAGGGGAAAAGCTATGGGAATGCTTGGCGCATCAATTACAGCAGGAATCGCAAGCGGACCTCTCATAGCAGGAGCTTTGGCAGGCATCGGCTGGAGATATGTCTTCTTCGTATTTGGTATTCTGGCTCTGATGGCGAATCTATTATTTTGGGAGTCATTTAGGAAACACGAATTTAGGGGCAGAGGAGGGACTATGGGGAATATCCTGCCTCAAATAAAATATGTTTTTTTGGAGAAGGGTGTTTTTATCATCTCGCTGCTCGGCTTTCTCCTTTTCCTCAGTTTCATAGGTATCGTGTCATCTCTATCAGATGCCCTGTCGCTTCCGCCAATTTCTTTAAAAGAATATGAAGTTGGATTTATTCTCTCAAGCAGTGGAATAGCCGGGATTATCTTCTCGATTTTTGGCGGGGCGCTGGTAGATAGAATTGGCAGAGTAAAAA
>JBDRDL010000015.1:0-11011 GCA_043820925.1 Methanobacteriota archaeon
GGTATTACCAAGAGAAATGCAAACCCTGTGAACACGAAGGCATTGTTATTCATTTCGGACACACCTTCAGCGTTACCCAGACGGCGTCTCTGAGCTGGGCACTTTCGGATGTAACTAGAGTATTGCACGTACCAGACGGAACTTTAATAATATAGAAGGTTGTCGTAGCGGGGGGCGGACCTGCTAGGTCGATAAAAGCATGATTCAGCTTGCCTTCCTCAAGGTAATTGTCTATGTATATCTTTATAACCTCGAATCCGGATATAGTTTCTTTGCAAGAAGTGATCGGTTGGCATTGACAGTGGGGTATATATCCAGGTATAGGGAACAAGTCAATTCTGCCACTGGCTGGGAGAGTCCAATCGCAGTCTGGGTAAACCCCTGGAATCGAATCAAAGGGCCCTATTTGTGCCGAATCGTTTGGATAGACCCAAGCATCGGTTTCTGGGTTGCCAGAGGCGATTTCTCCAACTAACCAGTAGTCATAGGTGTTTTTTTCTCCAATATCAACATAGAAACTAAGATTGAATCTTGGTTTATTTCCTCCTTTACCCAGCCAACAGGCGTTTTCGTTGTTGACGCCCCTTCTGACTTGATTTAGCTCACCCTCTGCCTTATCGATCTCCAACAGCCCGAGCCTTCTCGCAACCACAATATCCCTGCCGGCAAGAGTGCCGTTCGTTACGGCGAATAAAACGCTGCCGTTTACGTTTTCGACTTCATAGCTGTAGTTGAGGTAGCTTGGAACAAGCCTTCTCAGGGTTTGACTCAATCTGCTCTGGTTGAGGCTCTCTATGTTGCCCGTAGTGCTCATTACTTGGAGCACGTCTTGCGCAATTCTCTCGCTTCCGAGGACATGGCTTTGAAGGAGCAGACTCTCGCTGCTGCCGAGCTGGGAGACGCCTGCGAGGATTATAAACACAGGTATTAGCGCAAGCACAGCGTCCATTGTAAATATGAAAGCCCTGCTCATTTTCCTGCCTCCAGGGTTATGCTCACTTCGGTGCTGTTCGTGACATTACTTAAGAATGCATTTCTTCTAACAACGACGATGTTAGAGACGCTTGCTTTCGGGCCGCTGCTCAAGACCTTTGAAAAAACAACGCTTTCGTTTATAGACTGGATGCTCAGATTAAAGTATCTGTAGCCCTTCAAAAGCTGCTTGATATAGTCGCTGTTCATAGCTCCGATTTTTTCGCTGTCAAGAATGTGAGAATATATTCTATCCTCGGTCGAGTTGTACTTCGCAAGACCTACTGTAACAGGAGCAATCGTAGAATTCCAGTCAGGCGGAACTCCTGGAGTTTTTATCAGAACGTCGGCGGCATCGCTCACCTGACGCTGCATTGAGTAGAAATATACATACTCCTGAATCTGCGTTACCACGCCTCCTATTGCGGTTGCAGACATTCCAAGCACGAGGGTCAGCGGTACGAGAGCAAGCAGTAAATCTAGGGTGAAAAGCTGCGCTTTATTGTTCATTGATTATTATTGTAACTGTTTAGCCATATGAAACTTGCTCCGACCAAAAGCTTAATGCAGTTCCAGCACAAATAAGGAGGAGAACTTGGCACCCCATCACAATCTACCGTACTCTTTGTGCGCCTGCTCGATTGTCATGACCTTCAGAATCCTGACCTCTTTTTCCTTATCGTATATCCTGTAGAAAGCGGTGAAGCTCCTTGCTATGTGCATCCTGTACAGGCTATCTCCCCTGTGGACCAGCTTCTCTTTGTCCCCCTGTCCGATGCCAGGATACGGATTTTCTTCTAGCTTTCGAAGGTTGTCTTTCACTATTCTCTGGCTCTTGGGTGGGAGGCTGTGGACATACTCCAGCGCTCTGCGGTCTATGAGCACCTTGTAGCTCATCTACCTCAGCTCGACAAATTCACCACGCTCCTCGATGCGGCGCATCTCTTCGAATAGGCGGGTTTTTTTGTAATCCTCTATTATCTCTGCGAGAAGCTCGTCGTAAGTTTGTCCAGCGCTCTTCATGCGGCTGAGTTCCACCCATCTCTTCTCGGTAACCGGGATTCTCTTCGTAGCGTGCATATTTACAGTATTTACAAGGTTTAACGTCTGTGAGGGTTACAAAATAGGCACCGCGAAAGAGCCAGCGGCATTGAATAGACACTGCCTTCTTAACTTCCAGCGCAAATAAAACAAACGCATGAACAAAGAATCCCTTGAGGCGCTAAGCAGGGAAGAACTCATCCAACCGTTTTCATGGATGGGTAAATAGATGCATATTATTTATTTCCATACAGCTTAAATCTTATTGCCGGCATATTGGAGTAAATTATAAATAGTTAAAGCATAAATGTTTATGTTGGTGATAGCATGTATGTAAGAACAACCGTGAAGCTGAAAGAGAACATATATCAAATTTTAAAAAAAGAAGCGGGCGCAAGGGGGATTTCGGAAAAAATTAACGAAATACTCGAAGCAAGGCTGGTTAAAAGAAAAAAAAGTCTGTTCGGAACGATGCCGAAGGTGGACGTATCAGATTTGAGAGACCACAAAGACAGGATTTGAGAGCATGTTAATAGATTCTTTTGCCTGGATAGAATACTTCATGGGCACCAATAAAGGAATAGAAGTAAAGAAAATCGTTGACGACACTACCATAGCATATACATCGCCGATAATCACAGCTGAAATCTATTCCAAATCCATCAGAGCTGACGGCATCGAGAAAGCAGAAGAAAGAAAGGATTTTATATTGCACAGGTGCGTCTTCGTACCGGCGGATGAAGAAATTGCCTTAGAAGCAGGGAAAATTCATGCACAGATGAAAATCGGACTTGCGGATGCATTTATCTTAGCGACTGCAAGCAAAAAAAATACAAGAATACTGACCGGAGACCCGCACTTCAAAGGCCTTGAAAATGTTGAATTTCTGGGGGGATAGAGATGAGCTCGGTAAAATCAAAACTATTTATGGTAAACTTTTTATATATCGATATATATACCGTCTTACGGTGATTTGATGGAAACTGTTAGAGTGTCCTCAAAATTTCAGGTTGTTATTCCGAAATCTATCCGAGAAATTCTAAACATAAAGCCGGGAGAAGAGATAGTAATGATTGAAAAAGATAGGGCAGTGCACATGATTCCAGTAAGAGATATAAAAAAAGCGAGAGGAATTGCCAGGGGAGTAACTACTAAAAGCTTGAGGGACGAAAGTGAACGTTTTGATTGATTCCTTCGGCTGGATAGAGTACTTTGGAGAGGGTCCGCTGGCAGGAAAATGTGCAAAGTATATAGAGAAAGCGAATCAAAGAGAATATTTTACCCCTTCCATTGTTATCTACGAAGTCTACAAAAAAATTAAAAAGGAAAAATCTGAGGAAAAAGCGCTGGAAGCCTGTGCCTATATCCTTGCATACACCTCGATTGTTTATCTGACAGAAAAAATAGCTCTCGAGGCTGCGGAAATAAGCTTGAAGAAGGGGCTTTCAATGGCTGATGCGATAATAAAGGCGACAGCTGAGCTAAAAAACGCAGAAGTAATAACTGGAGACCCGCACTTCAAAGGCCTTGAAAATGTTGAATTTCTGGGCGAATGAAGATGAATAAAAAGCTGTTCCTCTGGCTTGCACTTACTCTAATATTCTTGTCGCTTTTTTTCAAATCGCTCTGGCAGAACATTGGCAATTTACTCTCTCCGGTATATATTCAGGAGAAGGGAGTATATCCCTGGGCGGTGCTGCTCCTTTGCACCTTCTGGATTTACATTAAAAGAGAGGAAATATCCAAGAAAATGCAGGCAAAGCGCATATTTATTTTCATTGGTTCGGCTGCTATACTAACATCAGTAGCAATTCAATTTGAAGAGCTTCCATTTCTGGTTTTTGCATTTCTGCTGTGCTCCCTCGGATTTTTCTTTATATTTTTCGGAGAGGCTGGAATAATACCTGCGCTGCTTCTTGGAGTCTACGGCTTCACGATAGCATTTCCAGTAATATTCTCAAAATTTTTCGAGACGCATTATGCGCTTGCAACCGTTAAAATCGTCACGACAATATTAAATGTGCTCGGCTATCCTATAAACGCAGAGGGGCAGATAATCAGCTTTCTCGACGTTTCTGGAAAAAGCATCTCGGCTTTTGTCGGAGCACCCAGCTCTGGAATAGCCTCGATAACTATATTCGTGGCAATCTTCGTGCTCATGATGCTCGACGTAACGCTGCCTGCAAGGAAAGCGTTGTATATGTTTTTATTTGGATTAGTCGGTACTTGTTTTCAAAACATCCTGCGCCTGATAATTCTAATACTGACGGGCTACTACTACGGCTCTGCTGCTCTTTGGAAGGCGCATGACTACGCAGGCTATATAATTTTTCCTGCCTGGTTTGCGGTGTTTGTTTTTATATATTTGCATGTTAGTAAGTAGCCTTTATCCATTCTTTTAGAATTTCGTCCACAAATTCATAACCCTTGTTTTTTTTCAAAAATCCCATCTCTATCAATCTCTTGAGATAGGGAGATATCTCACCTGCTTTCAGACCAAGCTCTCTGCCTGCAGATGAAGGGGTTTTCAAATCATATTTTGCCATTACGACCAAGATATCGAAGTACCTGCCTCTGTCTTTTATCTTTGCGACTTCGTATTCGAAATGACCTGAAGGTTCCTTTAGAGCAGAATGATATGCATTTTCTACGATTTCTTTTGTTATTTTCTTTTCAGTCATTGCAGCAATATAAACAGACCTGGCCAGCCACTGCAGATAAAAAGGATGGCACATGCTTATGTCCAATATACTCTCCATCGCTTCATCTTTGTACTTAAATCCGCCAAACTTCTTCCTTAGAAATTCTTTTGCATCTCTCCTCGGAAGGTTATTCAAGGTCTTTACAACAAATAGATTATAAAACGGCGACTTCTTGTCGTAAACTATTTTCTCCATCATGCTCACAGCAGAGCCGGAAACAATGTAGTCCGCTCTTCTATGGCTGGTTATTACACCTCTCAGATATTTCAGAAAGTCGGTGCCGAATTTTTCCAGCTCTTGAAACTCGTCTAAGATTATTAAAAAGTGCACATCTCTTTCGCCGAGTTTCTCCGGCAGGTTTAATACTCTTTCCATCAGCTGGCTTTCATCTATTTTTTTTTCCCTGAATTCCAGCCATACTTTTATGTCTCCGAATTCTGCTCCAAAGGATTGGATAATGTCCAGAATTGCTGTTCCGACCCCTCTTACTGCCTTTGATATTCTATCCCCTGCTTCCATGCCCTGCTTCTTCGAATACCCTGAATATACCTCCGCAGAATAATTCTGTAAAAAATTCACCAGGGTGCTTGGATAAAGCTTCGAGCAGTCCAGATAGACGCAGACAACCTCGCCCTCCAACTTTTGCTTGAGGGTCAGCAAAATCGAAGTCTTTCCCATCCTTCTTGGAGATATTAGCGCAAAATCCTGCCTCGTGCCTTTTTTAATGCTTAAAACGCTCCTGTGCATCTCCTCCAGTATTTCCTCTCTATCTATGAGATTCTTTCCAGTTACAGGAACGCCGACCTGAAATGGAATTTCCATTATTTTATTTAGATAATATTCATTATATATAAAACTTGTTATCTTGCGCTTATTGGCTTTAAAATATTTATATTAGATAGAAGATATTCAACATTATGAGGTGGTGGACTGGCAAATGACACCTATACAGCTGCTCGGCGTCGTATTCGCAATTGCGATGATATACCTGACGTATGTCTACTACAAAAAGAAGATATTCATTTACTACGACGCTCTAATCTGGATATATGTCTGGGTTGCCCTTCTCTTCGCTGTTTTGTTTCCATACAGGCTGGACGTAATAATACAGCCTCTGAAAATCATTAGAGTCATGGACTTGTTTACAATAGGGGCAGTTTTCCTGCTTTTTGCCATTGTCTTTGTTGTTTTTGCTAAGTCGAGATACAGCGAGAGAAGGATTGAAGCTATCGTCAAGGAACTCGCACTTGCGAAGCGAGAGTGGGAGAAGGAAGAGAAATAATGGAGACTCAGCCGTTAGTTTCCATAGTAATTCCAACTTACAACTCAGAAAAAACTATTGCTGCGGCTTTAGACGCAGTATATGCGCAGGAGTATCCGCTAGATAAAATTGAAGTAATAATAATCGATGACTTCTCTACCGATGCCACGCTTAAAAAAGCAGAGGAATATAGAAGAAAATTTCCAAATTTTAAAACTCCGAGAAAGACGAGCAGGAAAGGGGCTGCTGCAAGTACAAATCAGGGTATTGCAGAATCTACTGGAGAGATAGTTTGCTCTATAGACTCGGACACTATAATTTCAAAAAACTGGGTTAAATTAGCTGTCCAAAAATTCACAGACCCAAACGTGGGAGCAGTTGCAGGATTAATAGAAAGTGCGAACAGCCACAGCATATGGGCAAGATTCATGGGTGCTGAACTGGAAGATAGATATGGGAGGATAAAAGGCAAAAGCGTGGACCATGTGAGTACATGCGGCACTGCCTACAGGAAGGAGGCTCTACTGGAAGTCAAAGGCTTTGATGAAGACTACAAATATGGATATGATAATGACGCATCCTACAAACTTACAAAAAAAGGTTATAAAATTTATCTGCTTGGGGATATAAGCTGCAAACACCACTGGAAGGAATCGCTGCTTGGATACTTAACTCAGCAATTCAATGTTGCATATTATCGCCTACTCTTAATAGATAAATATTCAGAGAAATTAAGGGGGGATGCTATATCTGGCATAAAGATGCTCATTCAAGTGCCAGTAACAGGGCTGGCTGTAGTAATAGCTATTTTTAATATCAAAATTTCACTGCTCTTGCTTCTCTCTATTCTTCTTATGCAAGCACCCCAAACTATCAGAGTTATAAAGAGAAAAAAAGACCGCTCATTCTTAATTTTTCCTTTTTTCTTGCTATTGAGGAACCTGACGTGGTTATCTGCATCTATAGCATATCTTTTTAAAATTTATTATATAATGCCAAAAAAACTTTGAGGCTGGTAAAATGAAGGTAATCTACGTAATCCCGCCGAAATTTAAAGGAAAAATTCCAGAAAGGATATATGGATGCTCCTATACTTTATACCCCATTCCTAACTTAGCTATATTATATTCGGCTGCGGTGCTTGAAAAAGCAGGGCATAACATTAAAATAATGGATGCCTGCGCAGATAATATTTCGCAGGAAGAATTCATCAAAATTTTAGAAGGTGACTGCGACTATTATATTTTCCACTCAGTACTGCTGTCCGCAGAAGTCGATAAAAAAGCGGCTGCCGAGATAATTAAGTTGAAAAGCGATGCATCGATAATATTTTTCGGTCCGCATCCAACGTATGCACCGAAGGAATTTTTACTTAATGAAAATTGTGTGGTAGCCAGGGGGGAAGCAGAGTTCATAATAGAGGAGATTGCAGGAGGGAAAGAACAGTCAAAAATAAAAGGGATTAGTTTTTTAGAAAATGGAAAAGTAAAAAACAATGAAACCGCAGGAGTAATCGAGGACATAAACAAAATACCTTTCCCAGCAAGGCATCTCCTTGAAGCAAAAAAATATTTCAATCCGAAGTTGGGCAGTGAAAAGTTTACGAACGTTTTGTCGGGCAGGGGCTGCGCCTATAAATGCTACTTCTGCGTTCCGAATTCTATAAGCTGGGCGAGGGGGCTGGAATGGAAGAAATATAACGACGGAAAGCCTTCTGTAACGCTGAGGTCTGCTGAAAATGTGGTTGAGGAAGTAACCAGCTTAGCAAATGAAGGCTACGAGCAAATATCTTTTATAGACGACCAATTCGTTTGGAAAAAAGAAAGAGTCTTGAAAATTTGCGAGGGCATCAAAAACCTTAAAATAAACTTTGGAATTCTGGCGAGGGCAGATTATCTAACAGATGAAGCTGTCGTAAAAGCCTTGGCTGAAGCCGGCTGCAAATACGTTGATATCGGGGCTGAATCCTTTAATCAAGAAATCCTGAATGATGTCCATAAAAATCTAAATATCGGCGATGTATACAAAGCTATTAACGTACTAAACAAATACAAAATAACGCCAAAGCTAAATATAATGTTCGGGAGTTCGCCGCTGGAATCAAAAGATACCATTAAGCAAACAATTGAAGAGACTAAAAGACTGGACATCGGATACGTGATGTTCTCGATTTGTACGCCTTTCCCAGGTACAGAATTCGAGAAAGCTGCAAGAGAAAATCGATGGCTGGTCGAAGATAACGCATACAATCTAGACCCCGCCAGAAAGGCTCTCGTCTCATATCCAGCTTTATCTTCGAGTGAGCTGGAAGAATATGTAAGAAAAGCGAATAGAGAGTTTTACTTAAGACCGAAAATAATCAAATTGCACCTTAAAAAAATTGGGTCGATTGCTGAATTGATGCAAAACATTAAAACTGCCCTGAGGCTGCTGAGATGAAAATTGTATTTTTACATTCTCATTTTTTGTATTACGGCGGCCCTGCCAGATTTTACTACGAAGTTCTATCCAGAATGAAAAAAGAAGCTGAAGTAAAAATAATTGTACAAAAAGCATCTCAAGAAATAAAAAATCGATTTAAAGAATTTGAATTAGTTGAAACTGGCTATCCTGTCTCAAGTCAAGCAATGCATTGGCTTCTTTTACCTGCCATCATTAAAAAAATGAGTGAGAGAATAAAAAAAGAAATAGATGATGAAGATATTTTAATCCCCCACATTTTTCCTTTGACCTGCGCAATCCAAAATCTCAAAAATCCGAAAATTTGGTACTGCCACGAACCATTCAGATTCTTATATGATTCAATTCAAACAAAATCTCTGGGCTGGAGAGGTGCTGGCTTTTTCCTATTTGGCAGGTTCTTCCAGCATTTAGACAAAAAAGGGGTTGCTCAAATGGATAAAATACTCTGCAACAGCAGCTTTACATCAGAACAGATTAGAGGAATATACCGCCGGGATGCAGAAGTTGTAAGTCCTGGCGTGGATATAGAGAAATTTAAACCTGCGGGAATAGAAGCGGATGAAAGGTACATATTTACACTCAATAAACTATACCCAACGAAAGGAGTTGACCTGCTCATATATGCATTCAAAAAACTAATTGAAGAGAATGAAGAAATTTCTTTATACATCGGCGGCGAAGGCGAGGATAGGCGCAGACTAGAAAACATTGTAAAGGATTTAAATCTTGAAGAAAAAGTTATCTTCTTAGGATTCGTTCCTGAGGATAAATTGATAGAGTACTATCAAAAAAGCTTATTTGTAGTTTATCCTGCTATAATGGAGCCGTTCGGAATGGTACCTCTAGAAGCTATGGCGTGCGAAAAACCTGTGGTTGCATGTAAAGGAGGAGGACCAGAAGAAACGATAATAGATGGAGTAACTGGATATCTGGTAAACCCCACTGCCGATGAAATTTCTGGCGCCATTAAAAAACTAATTTTGGATGAGGAAAATAGAAATCTGATGGGTAAAAATGCCAGAGAGCACGTTAAAGTCAACTACACCTGGGATAGAACTGTTGAGGGCATACTGAATGCATTAACCTAACCTCTCTTATATATTCTCACGTTGCCGCTGTCATATACGATCGGCAAATCATCAACATAGGGCATCGGATAACGTACTATACTGGCTCTTTTTTCAATAATATTCGATATCAGATAAAATTCTGCTTTATCGGGTCCTGCAAATTTCCTCTTATTAAAAGTATCAATGTCTGAGAAATGGGTAAAAACTGTTATTAGACGTTCATCTATGTCCATCCACACACCTTCGCCTCCGTGATTTGCTCCAATCCAGTCAATGCTCTTTTTTTCCTGCGTCGTATAAAACATCCAGTTATTACTTGCAACTGGATCATTAGTTGCTTTTAAAAGCGAAGCTGCTACAAAAACGAGAATCAATGCTGCAAAAATAGTTTTAATAACCTTTCGCTGGCGCTCATTCAATCTGTGATGACTTATAATGTCTATTATGCTCATACTCGCCAAGGGAACAGCAAAGAACATGAGCACCGGGAAAACCCTGAGTTCTAAATTGTAAAATACGCCAAACCTATCCGCAAGTATGGTGATAAGGAGCTGAATACTAAAGGCCAGGTAGAACATCAGCAGCAGTAGCATGGGGCTGGACAAGCGCTGCTTCTTCCAGAAAAATTTGTAAACCAAGTAAGCCCAAGCTGCAAAAGACAGCGGAGCTATTACCCAGTTGAATAGCGTTAGTATGAGCCACGCTTTAAACGAGACCCACGTTTGGAAAATGTATGCGTATTGCGGTGTAACGTGATGCTCTGTCGCAAGAAGTAGAGCACCCGCTTTTTCCTGTAATGTGTCGAACGTATAAAGTAAGCTTCTTGAGGGCGTATAAAGGTAAAACATGTATGAGAAAAAGAATATCGTACTGGTTGCAGAGGTATAAGCCAGTCTTTTAAGCGATGCACTCACCTGGGGTATTTCAGAAATTAAATATCCGATTATAAAAGCGACAGTAACTGCGAAAATATATGTTGCGGCAAAGAAGAAATTATAGGAGATCATCCCGAGGATAGAAATGTAGAAGAGAAGAATATAATACATAAATTCTTTAACATTTCCTCTCCTGGAAAAGGACCTGCTCAGGAAGAACATCGACAGCAAAACCATCGAGTATGTGAATTTCTCGTGCGTACCGCGGGATGTGGTAAATAAGAAATCTGGCTGCAGGCTCAATAAAAATGCTGACAGCAAGGCAATTTTTTTGCTGTCTGTTAACTCTAAAAAGGCTATATATGAAAGAACCGCAATAACAACCCCAAAAATTGGAAGAACATACGTCTGCAGCGTTAAGACCGAAATGCCGCTTAAATCAGACAGCATGACCATTATCGTTGGATGTCCGGGACCATTTCCATATATTAATCCGGTAGGAAAAATCGTGGCCTGGTCTTGGACGACCTGAGCGAATTTGGTCATCCTGCTGGTATCGCCCTCCATCCAGCGTCCAGCATAGCGCAGTATAAAATATAAATGTGAAGATAATGCATAAATGCAAAT
>JBDRDL010000016.1:0-6846 GCA_043820925.1 Methanobacteriota archaeon
TAGGAAGGTGAACTATGGTCACAAAGGAATTAATCTTAAATGAAATCGAAAAGATTCCTGAACCGCTGTTGAAGGAAGTTTTAGATTTCATACGTTTTTTAAAGACTAAATCGGTGGAGGGGGTAGAGACTGCAATCGCAAGTGAGTCTTCTCTAAGAAAGGATTGGCTCAGACCAGAGGAGGACGAAGCTTGGACAGATTTGTAAAGGGTGATGTAGTTGTTGTGCCCTTTCCTTTCTCCGATTTGACGCAGGCGAAGAGACGCCCTGCCCTTGTTATTGCTGGACTGGAAGGAGACGACCTAATTCTCTGTCAGATAACAAGCCAACAGATTGCAGATAAATACACGATTTCGGTTGACTCAGAAGATTTCGAATCCGGGAGCCTAAAGCAGAGAAGCAACGTCAGACCTAACCGCATATTTACGGCTGATCGCAGGATCATCCTATATCAAGCAGGTAAACTCAAGCATGAAAAAGTCAATGAAATCGTGGAGAGGGTAATTGAGATACTGAGACAATGACTCACTTCCCTCTCCTTAGGTGCGCCCTTATGCTCGGTCTGATTTTTTCTGCGCCCTTGCCTTTTCTCCTCAATCCTCTCGACGTCTTCCCGGCAGAAGTCAAGCCTCTGAATACCCTGCCCCTGTGCTGTTTTTCGCAAATCCATTTTAAGTCTTTATCGCTTTTGATTGCAGGATGCGAGGGGTCGACGAGTATTACCTCATAGTACTTGTATCTTCCATCCTCGCCAACCCAGTAAGAATTCAGAACTTCGAGGTTAGGGTACTTGCGCTGCGCCCTCTCTTCTGCTATCCACCGGATGCTTTTCTTGGGCGTGTACTTTTTAACACCAAGTTTGCTTGGTGCTCGACCAGCGTTTGGTCTTACTTTTCTCCTTCCGCCCCTTCTTACACGAGAGCGCACAACTATAACGCCCTGCTTTGCCTTGTACCCAAGAATGCGTGCTCTATCGAGCCTCGTGGGATTCTCGACTCTAACCACGCTCAAACCTTTTCCCCACTCTGGCAGTCGCTCTCTCAATAACTGCCTTACGTATGAATCTTTCGGCTTGTTCCATGCCTCTGATATGTAGTCGTACATGACAATCCCAATTACATTCCACTAAGGTATTTAAATTTATTCTTTCTTTCTCGGACCGAGCTCTTTTAGTTTCGCAGACATTTCCCTGACTATGCTCTGAAGCTTCGCTCCCTCGCTCGCAGAAATCCATTCCAGGCGGAATCTTTCTTGGTCTATTCCCTTCCGGTCTAATCTCGCCCTGATTATTTTTTCTCGCTTTTGCATGAACAGGTTGCCGGAAATGTAGTGGCAGTCGTTGATGTGGCAGCCCGCAACAAGAACCATTCCGGCTCCGAGCTTGAAGGCTCTGTCGATGAATTTTTTATTTACTCTGCCCGTGCACATAACCCGAACGATTCTTACATTCGTCGGATACTGCATTCTGCTGACGCCTGCCATATCAGCTCCGCCATAGCTGCACCAGTTGCAGAATATTGCGAGTATTTTATCTCCTGGATTTTCCTCCAGGGCAGCCTCTATCTGCGCCATCACCTGCTCGTCCGTGAAATGCTTCATCTCTATAGCATTCTTCGGGCAGTCCGCAGCACATGTACCGCAGCCCTTGCAGAGAGCGCTGGTAAGTTCAGCTTTTTTAATTGGTTTTCTTGTTTTTTCGTCTATTCCAACCTCTATAATTTTCCAGGCACCGTAAGGGCATTCTCTTGAGCAGCTACCGCAGCCTATGCACCTCCCCGGTATGTGCGTTGCGATATCTCCGCCGAGAGTAATTTCTCCTGCTATCATAGGTATCGCTGCCGCTGCCGCTGTTCCCCTTGCCTGAGCAACCGACATAGGAATATCTTTTGGCGACTGACATGCGCCGGCGAGAAATACTCCATCCGTCGGCGTATCTATAGGAGCAAGCTTGGGGTGCTTTTCCAGGAAGAAGCCGTCTGCAGTTCGGGATATATTCAATAATTGTGCAATTTTCTGAGCATCTTTTTTAGGAACCATTCCAGTGGAGAGAATTAATAAATCTAATTCGATTTCATCCACGCTGCCCGCAAGAGTATTTTCTACAGTCAATATTAGGTTTTTATTTTTATTCTCTCTTACCTCTGCTGGCTTGCCGCGAATGAACCTTATTCCTGCCTTTCTTGTTCTCGTGTAAAGTTCTTCAAAGCCCTTCCCAGTCGAGCGCATGTCGATGTAGAAAATGTAAACCTCGGCCTCGGGATGTTTTTCCTTCGTCATCTGAGCTAATTTTAAAGTATAAGTGCAGCACACGCCTCCTGAGCAGTAAGAGTCGTCTCCCCTGTCTCTCGTACCTATGCACAGAATAAAGCCTATTCTCTTAGGCTCTGCTCCATCCGAAGGTCTGACTACATGACCCAACGTGGGACCACTTGCATTCATTATTCTTTCAAATTCGAGGGCAGTAATCACATTCGGATAATCTAAGTAGTGATAGTCATTTTTCTTGGACGGGTCGTAAATTTCGTAGCCGGTAGCTACGATTATCATCCCCGCGTCGAACACTTTTTCCTCCTCTTTATCGCTGCGCTTGATTGCATTTTTTTCGCACACGAGCTCGCACAGTCCGCAGTTTATGCAGTGCTCTCTATCCAGGGTCGCAACGTTTGGAACTGCCTGAGGAAAAGGCTTGTAAATCGCTCCCCTCGCTCCAAGACCCTCGTCAAATTCATTCGGAACTTTTACAGGACAAACTTCATAGCATATTCCGCAGCCGTTGCAGGCAACTGTGTCCACATACCTCGCCTTCTTTACAACAGTTGCCTTAAAATTTCCAACGAATCCTTCCACTTTTTTAAGCTCGTGATAGGTCAATAGATTGATTTTTGGATGCCTGCCAACGTCGCTCATCATAGGTCCTTCTATGCAAATCGAGCAGTCGAGCGTCGGGAAGGTCTTGTCTAACTGAGCCATTACTCCGCCTATGCTCGGCTGCCGCTCTACGAGATAAACGTCGAAGCCCATATCTGCCAAATCGAGAGAGGCACGCATTCCCGCCACTCCTGCGCCGAGAACCAGTGCGCCCTTGGTAACCGGAACCCTAAAAGTCGGGAGAGGCTCAAGCAGCGCTGCTTTTGCAACCGCCATTTTAACTAGCTCTTTCGCTTTTTGCGTAGCTTTTTCAGGCTCCCTGGTGTGAACCCAGCTGCAATGTTCTCTTATATTTGCCATCTCGAAGAGGTACTGGTTTAAACCTGCCTGAGCAACGCATCTCCTAAATGTGGGCTCGTGCAGCCTTGGAGAGCAGGCGGCAACCACTACCCGATTTAAATTTTTCTCTTTGATTATTTGCTGGATTTTTTCCTGGGAATCGTCTGCGCATGTGTAGGTATTCCACTCCGTATAAACGACGTTTGGCAGCGATTTTGCATATTCTGCAACTTTCTTTACGTCAACCACTCCTGCTATATTCAATCCGCATTTACAAACGAAAACGCCAATCCTCGGCTCTTCTTTTTCAACCATTTTTCTTGCCTTCCTCGTGCAGTAGAGTTGGTCCCAAATTCTTTAAATTTTCAGTGAATTCCTTTATTAGAGCTGCGAATCTTGCTCCCTCGCTTGCCGAGACCCATTCCAGTCTGAGTCTCTGGGAATCAAGACCGAGCGCTTCGAGCAGGCGCTTTGTCGTGGCTACTTTTTTTTCAGCCTCTAAATTTCCCTCAATGTAGTGGCAGTCTCCAGGATGGCAGCCCAAAACAAGCACGCCATCTATTCCATTTTCAAATGCTCTAAAAACAAATGCCGGGTCGAATCTTCCTGAGCACATCGTCCTAACGATTCTTATATTCGTCGGATACTGCATTCTCGAAACACCTGCTAAATCAGCACCTGCATAGGAGCACCAGTTGCAGGCAAATACGATTGCTTTAGGCTCGTATGTCACCCTCGCACTCACTTCGGTCGCTGCGCTCCCTTGCTTGCGCTCGCTCGACACCGTCTTTGCAGTCGTTCCCTTGGAACGAGTCTCACGGGTCTCGGCACGAATCATACCTCAGCCTCCACTTCCGCAATACCGCGAGGTAGTGCGCTAGACCCACGGTCTTGCTCCGCAAGTGCATCAATCATTGCAAGTATTTGCTGCCTCTCAAAGTTTCTTGGAGCAATCGCTCCGTTCGGACAGACACTTGCGCAGGTACCGCAGCCCTTGCAGAGCGCATCGTTCACCAAGGCTTTATTCTCGTTTTTCTCATTCTTCTTTACTGAAATTGCCTCAAAGGGACAAACCTCGATGCATCTTCCGCAGGATATACAGAGCTCCTCGTTTACCACCGCCGTTATTGCTTCTGTTTCTATTACTCCTTTTGAGAGCAGAGCGCAGACCTTTGAGGCTGCTCCAGAAGCTTGTGCAATCGTCAAAGGAAGCTCTTTTGGAGCCTGACATGCGCCAGCAAGATAAATCCCGTCCAGAGTAAACTCAAGCGGGCGAAGCTTTGCATGTGCCTCCATGAAGAAGCCGTTTGGAGAGCGGGGTATCTTCAATATTTTTTGAAGCTCTTCTGCTCCTCTTGCAGGAATTTGGGGGGTGCTCAAAACGAGTTTATCCACAGATATTTCAACCTCGCTTCCGAGCAGGGGGCTGTGAACGGTAAGCACTAATTTTCCATTCTCTTCCCTTACCCTCGGAGGATTTTCCTGAACGTATCTGAAGTATTTTACTCCCATTTCCTGGGATTTTCTGTAGTTATCTTCATATTTTCCAAAGCTCATCATGTCCCTGAAGAGAATGAATACACTTGCACTTGGTTTTCTGTTTTTCAGCTCAACTGCACCTTTAACCGCCTGTATGCAGCATGTGCGGGAGCAGCCAGGGTAATTTTCGTTCCTTGCCCCGACGCACTGAATAAATGCGACGTTTTGATAGTCAAAATTTTGCAATTTATTTTCGAGTTCCATTAAAGTCAGCACATTTTCATTTTTTCCATAGAGATACTTTCCATACGGCTTTAATTCCTCGCTTCCGGTTGCGACTACAATTGCGCCTGCTTTTATTTTTTTGTTTTTAATCGTTGCTTCAAAATTTCCAATAAAGCCCCTCACCTCTTTGACCTCGCTGTTTGCATGAACTGCAACCTGCTCTTTGACCTCCTCTACCAGCTGCTTAACTATGTCTTTATTTTTTCCTCCGAGCTCGCTTTCTCTCTCTACTAGGTCTACGCTGAAACCCTGCCTTGCAATTTCTAGAGCACACGTCAGTCCTGCTGCTCCTCCGCCTATGACCAGCACCGAAGGTGCTACGCTTACTTCTGTCCCCTTTGCCGGCTTTAACAGGCGAGCCTTTGCAACCGCCATTTTAACTAGCTCTTTCGCTTTTTGCGTAGCTTTTTCAGGTTCTCTCGGATGAACCCAGGAGTCGTGCTCCCTTATATTGCTCATTTCAAATAAATAAGGATTCAGTCCTGCTTCCTCGCATGTGCTCCTGAAGAGCGGCTCGTGCGTTCTCGGAGTGCAGGCAGCGACTATCAAGCGGTTCAGGTCATGCTCCTCGATTGCATTCTTTATCGTAACTTGCGTATCGTCAGAGCAGGCATAAATAGCATTGGCTGTGAAGACAACGTTTGGCAGCGATTTTGCATATTCTGCAACTTTCTTTACGTCAACCACGCCTGCAATATTCAATCCGCAGTGGCACACAAAAACTCCAATCCTCGGCTCCTTTGCGAGCTCCTTTTCCTGCACTTTTTCTCTTTTCTCTGTTAAAGAGCCTCTGACGCTGCTCAGCAGAATCTCTGTTTGCGAGGCCGCCCCGCTCGCCTGGGCAACGCTGTCCGGAATGTCCTTCGGAGACTGACATGCGCCGTTTATGTAGATGCCAGGTTTTAAAGTTTTAAATGGAGCGTGCTCTGGAGATTTAAAATATCCGAAGCCGTCTGCTTCTATGCCCAGCATCCCGGCAATTTTAGCTGCATCTTGAGCAGGCTTGAGCGCAGGTGCCAAAACAACTAAATCTGCTTCCATCTGCTCGGTTTTTCCGGTAAACGCATCTTCATAGCTGATTAGCAAGCTGTGATTTTTTTCATTTATTTGCGAGGGTCTCGCCCTGATGTACTCTGCTCCATATTCTGACTTCGCCCTGTCGACGTATTCCTGAAATCCTTTTCCAAAGGCACGCATATCTATGCAGAATATGCAGGATTTCAATTCCGGGGCATGCTCCCTGGCAATTATTGCTTCCTTGGTCGATGCCATGCAGCAGATTTGGGAGCAGTAAGGGTAATATCTAACGTCCCGGGAACCAACACACTGAATGAAAGCAATTTTTTTAGGTTCTTTGCCGTCTGAAGGTCTTATTATATGTCCGCCTGTTGGACCAGAGGCAGATAGCAGCCTTTCAAATTGCAGGTTAGTTATCACGTTTGCGTATCTTCCATAGCCGTATTCCTCAAGGGCAGAAGGATCGAACAGCTCATAACCTGTGGCTACGATAATTGCACCTGCTTCAAGTGTGAATTCCTCTATTTTCTGTTCGAAATTTATAGCATGGGCGTCGCAATTCTTCTCGCACAACCTGCACTTGCCAATGCGATGATATATGCAGTTCTGAGCGTCAATTGTGTATGTGAGTGGCACCGCCTGCGGGTAAGGGACATATATCGCTTTCCTTTTGCTCAGCCCCATCTCAAATTCGTTATCAACCCTCACAGGACATTTTTGTGCACAGAGTCCACATCCGACACACTTTGATTCGTCAACATAGCGCGGTTTTTTTCGCACTGTAACTTCGAAATTACCTGCAGTGCCGGCAACTCTCACAACTTCGCATAAAGTATGAATCTTAATATTGGGAGAGCGC
>JBDRDL010000017.1:0-10249 GCA_043820925.1 Methanobacteriota archaeon
AATCAGCCTATCCTTGGTCTCGATGAAATCTCTAATGCGCAGCATTCAATCACTTTCTATCTCGCTCAAATGGCGGGACTTCCTTACAGCCTCTGGCGGAATCTCAATCAGCCTTCCTTTCTCAATCGCATAGTGCTCTACAGCTAAATCTGGAAATAATTCTTTCAAATCCTCCAAAGCGTAGTGAAGCTGCACACAGTGCGGGGAACCATCCATAGTTAGAACTGTTATTTTCCTGACTTTATTTACTCTTACAATACTCGCCAATTTCCAGGCGACTTTATTTACATGCTCCTCTTCCAGGCAGGCGTACAGCTTTGTTTTCTGTCCAAATCTTTTCAGAATCTCTGGATGCTCCTCAGAAATGCACGTACCATAGAGCAGCACATCTTCTGAAATTTTTTTTGAATTCACATTCGTCCTTAACAGCTCGCCTTCCATGACTAGTATTAAATATCTTTTAAGTAATAAAGATTGCAGTTGGAAGGTGTAGCATGCGGGTCAGGACTTTTTTCGACGGAAAAGCGAAATATTATGAAAAGACCTTTTCCCTTCCTCTGATAAAGAGGCTGGAGCAGGCTGAAGTAAGGAGAATATTGAGCTTAACCAAAGTAGCCGATAAATCTGTCCTGGACATCGGCTGCGGCTATGGAAAATTTTCAAAGCTATGGAATGAAAGAGGGGCGAAAATAGTGGTCGGCATGGATTTTTCAAAAAAAATGCTGGAGCAGGCAAGGAAAAAGAGTGACTGCTTTTTTTTAATCGGCGACGCATTTAGAATTCCATTTAAAGACAGCAGCTTTGACCTTGTCACCTGCATTGGAGTAGCGAACTACTACGGAAATGTTGAGACGCTTCTGAGAGAGATTTCTAGGGTAAGCAGGAATGAAGTTATTATTACTTTTCCCAAAAACTCGGTGATGGGAAAGATTTATTCTAAGGTTAGCAAGATACCTATCTTCTTAAGAGAAGAAGATGAAATTGAAGATATTTGCAGCCAATATTTTGAGCCTTTTATTAAGGAATGCGCTTCGGGACTAACGTTTGTGGTCTCAAAGAGAAAAATTCCATAACTCGTCTCCGACATGGTGAATAACCTTAACGCACTTGCCGCTTTTGTTGCTTTTGAATTCTTCACCGCTCCAAAGCGCAATACCAATTGCGAGAGCCTTCTTGTGCGTCTCTTCATTTATCACGACCAGCTCGCCTTTTTTAATTCCTTCATCAAAGGCAACTACTCCCGGACGCATCACATCCGCACCTTTGGCAATGAATGGTATGGCTCCCTTATCTACCGTAACGAATCTTTTGTCCACGTTTATTTTAAGCGCACCTTTCACGGTTGGAAAGTATTCTTCAGCAGGTTTAAAAATTGTTACTTCTCCATTCACCAAAATGAAGCTGCCTTCGTCGGTATCTACAACTTCTACCCTGGCATCGCTCGGCAATAACTTTACAAACTCTCCTGATAAACCCCTGCGAATCTCCAGCACTAAATCTTTCCTTGCAAAGTATCTTCCCCTGAGCTTCATTTGAAATAAACTCAACCGACAGGTTTAAATATCTCACGCCTTTACCAGATGTAAAAGGCGTGGGAAGATGGCACAGAGACCACTCGACGTATTGCACAATTCACTCGAGTCCCCTGTACTCGTAGGTTTGAAAGGCGGGAAAGAGTACAGAGGCACGCTTAAAGGCTATGACATACACATGAATGTCGTGCTTCAGAATGCAGACGAGCTCAAAGACGGCAATGCTGTCCGGCGCTTGGGCTTGGTAATTATAAGGGGCGATAATGTAGTATTTATCTCCCCATAACCCTTTTCTTTCTCCTCTTTGGAAAAGAGGAGCAGAAACAGTCTTTGCTACTTTCTTTCAGAAAGTAGAAAGGTCTATCACCCCAAAAAAGAAACTTGGGTCTCGGCACGAGGAGCACGAAGTGTAAACGAGTGCGACGAAGTGCTGAGAGGTGGATTGAAAATGTCAAAGGGCACAGCTTCGATGGGCAAAAGGAATAAAAGGCTGCACATACGCTGCAGGAGATGCGGAAGGAATTCTTATCACGTTTCAAATCACTACTGCGCATCCTGCGGCTTCGGAAGAACAAAAAAGCTGCGCAGCTATGCGTGGCGAAATAAAAAAAGGACTAGGTTTGCTTAGGTTTGCCTCCCTTCTTAGGCAATTCCACGTAAAATATGCTCCCGCCCTCAGGGTTATCCTCAATACGAAACAGAAAAGTTTATATTTAATCCCTGTAAAAACGCAGTGTCGCATTGCCTCGTGGGTTGCTTCGTATTCGCCTGAGCGCTGACTACTTCATCCAACGCTGCGCATTTTCTTTACTTTATTTGATATTTTTTCTAACTGTCTTATGCTTTTTATCCCGAACTGTTTCAAAATTATTTTTAATGAAGGATCTCTATCGATCCGCTCTTTTATTCTTCTAAACGGCGATGTGTCTCCCGGGTAAGCCTTTTCCATGCATTCTTGGCAGAATGTTGTATAAAACTCCCACCAAGAGCGAGATGTTTGCATCCTAGGATGTAAATATATATTCATTATGATGCTTAGAGCCTCTGTATCAAGAGTGAATTTTCTATGGCATGAAGGACATTCTCTTTCGGTTTCGTCTATATCGTTCATAAGATAAAGGTTAGAAACAGAATATTTAAATATTTTTATCCTAATTAAAAAGCTGTTTGACTAACCTCTTTCCGAGTTTAGCTTGAGGGTGTCTTCAAGTAGCTTTGGCAAATTTGTCATTTCTCGTAAAATATTAATTTTACCAAGCTTGTGCTTCTTCAAGTGCTTTAGAACGATATCTGCATCCTGTCTTTCTCGCCTAACACCTCCTCTCCATTTTATTATTGGTTATTTGAAATAATAAAATTTGCCAGCTAACATGCGCAAACATCTCGCTGGAAAGATACTTTAGAGCATATAGCTCGGCATGGGATAAGAAGAGATGAATTTGGCATATCTAAATATCAAAATTAGTATTCGCCAGTATAAGGGTAAAATCGTAGCATACTAAACATAAGCTTTATTAAGTTAGCTTTGAAAAGTTTAAATTAATGAGGGAAAAATGCGGAGTAATCGGAGCGTACACAAATTCTAAAAACAATATTTCTCCTTCTATATTTTATGCCCTGTATGCCCTGCAGCACAGGGGACAGGAATCCTGCGGAATCACAACCTATGACGGCGAGTTTCATACAGAGAAAGGCATGGGCCTGGTGCCCGAATTTTTCAATTTGAAGAAACTTGAAACTCTCAAAGGAAACATGGGCATAGGACATGTTAGATATTCAACGACTGGGGAGTCAAGACCTGAGAATGCTCATCCCTTCGTTGTGACGCATTCAAGGGGCGCTCTTGCCATAGGGCACAACGGAAATATAGTAAATGCTCTGGAGCTGAGAAAGAGGTTGGAGAGCTGTGGTCAGGCTTTTGTTACCCCCACGACCGACACAGACACGGAGCTAATAGCTCGCCTGCTTGTTAGCGGATTTGTAAGCTCAGGCAGCATCGTAGCTTCAATTACAGATGTCATGAAAAAGTTGATTGGTTCTTACTCGCTCGTAATTCTCACAGATAACGAGCTGATTGCAGTTCGAGACCCGCTTGGAATAAGACCTCTGTGTATAGGAAAGAGCGACGATACGACTATAGTCGCCTCTGAAAGCGTTGTATTCGATGTTTTGGACGTTCAGTTTTTGAGGGATGTGAAACCAGGGGAGATTCTCGTTATAAATGAGAAGGGAATGAAGGGTTACAGACCATTCAAGCTCAGCAGAAGGGCGCACTGCATGTTTGAGTACGTATACTTCGCCAGACCTGATTCTGTTATAGATGAAATACCTGTGTACAAAGTTAGAGAAAAAATAGGAGCAACTCATGGAGAAATCGACGACGTGAAGGCTGACTTCGTTTCTCCAATTCCTGATTCTGCGATTCCATTTGCGCTCGGATACTCCAAGGCAACTGGAATTCCTTACAGAGAAAGTCTGATTAAAAACCGCTATGTGGGTAGGACTTTCATACTTCCTGACCAGCAGGCGAGGGAGCTTGCGGTTAGGCTGAAGCTCAACCCTATGATAAGCGAGGTTAAGGGCAAGAGAATTGTTTTATTCGACGACAGCATAGTTAGAGGTACTACTTCCAAGAGAATTGCCCACGTCCTAAAAAATGCTGGAGCAAAAGAGGTGCACATGCGCATAGGTTGCCCCCCAATCAAATCCCTCTGCAAGCTCGGCATAGACATGCCGACAGACAGGGAACTCATAGCGAGTGGTAAGAGCGTGGAAGCAATAAAAAAATATATTGGAGCAGATTCGTTGAAATATCTAAGCATAGAAGGTTTAATGAAAGCAATAGGACTCACCGAAAATGAGCTGTGCCTGGGATGCCTTACCGGTGAGTATCCTATAGAAATCGTCAAGCACGAGCAAGTTTTATTACCCTCCTTCATTAAGACTTAGAGAGTGAGTGGGCCCGTAGCTCAGTGGTAGATCGCCCGCTTGGCATGCGGGAGGCCTCGGGTTCAAATCCCGACGGGTCCATTTCAATCCACTCGTCGCCAAGCTTTTCTCACAAGCCTAATCGAATGGCTCCTCGTGTCTTGACCCACTCTACCACTTGCTCACGCAAGTGGGTCTCGGCACAAGGCATCATTCGGTCTGGCTAAAGAGAAAAGCTTATTTGATTGACTTTTATACTAAATTTGGTGACGTAATGGAGAGAGGTTAGAATGCTGAAGGAAAAGAGATGGAGCAAGGAAATCGAGAGGGATATTTACGAAGAATGGAAGGAGAAGGAAGTTTATAAATTCGAAAAAAACGATAAACCTGTTTATTCTATAGATACTCCCCCCCCTTACGTAAATACGCCAGTACATGTGGGTCAGGCTACTACTTATGTTCTCATGGATATGTTCGCAAGGTTCAGGAGAACGATAGGATACAACGTTCTATTCCCTTTAGGCCTGGACAGGAATGGTTTGCCGATAGAAATGGCAGTGGAGCAGAGGTTTGATATCGAGCTAAACGGGGTTTCGAGGGAGGAATTTATAGAAAAGTGCAACATTGTTTTGGAGGAGAGCAGCCTCGCTTCGACCGAGTCTTTTTTGCGCCTTGGCATAGGATTCAACTCATGGAAGATAGGAACCGGAATCGGCGAGGTTTATCTGACAGACTCCCCAGACTACCGTGCCCTTACGCAGGAAACCTTCATAGATTTGTGGAATAAGGGGCTCATCTACCAAGATGAAAGGATAAACAACTACTGCCCAGGCTGCAGAACAACGATTGCGGATGCCGAGATAGAATATGAAGATTTGCCGACCACATTCAACGACATAATTTTCAGGGTAAAGGAAACTGGAGAAGAGATTATCATAGGCACAACGAGACCTGAGTTAGTGTGCACCTGCGGAATGGTGATTTTTAATCCAGAGGACGAGCGATACAGGCACTTAGATGGAAAGACCGCAATCACGCCGATATTCAAAAGAGAGGTTCCTATAAGGGCCCATCCAATGGCTGATATGGAGAAGGGCACAGGTTTAGCTATGATGTGCTCCGCAGGGGATACAAGCGATATAAGATTCTTCAGAGAGATGAACCTCCAGCCGACGATTGCGATAAACGCAGATGGAACTATGAACGAGCATGCCGGCTTTTTGAAAGGACTAAAAGTTGCTGAAGCGAGGGAGAGAATGATACAGAGACTAAAGGAGGAAGGTCTTCTCGTAAAGCAGAAAAAAATAATGCACCGCACGCCGATTTGCGAGCGAAGCAAGGATGCAATAGAATTCATAGTAATGCCAGAGTTTTACCTGAAGCAGGTTGAGTTTAAAGATAAAATGAGAGAGCTTGCGGATAAGATGAATTTTTTCGCTCCGGAATCAAGGCAGATTTTGCTGAACTGGATAGGCTCTATAAGTATCGACTGGCCGATATCGAGGAGAAGGTATTACGCAACTGAAATTCCGCTCTGGTACTGCGAGAGCTGCGGAAAGGTCATCCTCCCCCCGAAAGGGAGGTACTATCAGCCTTGGAGAGAAAAGTCTCCAATAAAGCGCTGCCCGAAGTGTGGCGGAAACGAGTTTAAGGGCGAGGAAAGAGTTTTTGATACATGGTTCGACAGCTCGATAACTCCGCTGTATATATTAAAGTATTCTCGCAATAACGAATTCTTTGAAAAAAATTCTCCCTGCAGCCTCCGCCCGCAGGGGAAGGAAATAGTCAGGACCTGGCTCTGCTACACGGTCTTGAAGGACTATCTCTTGACAGGCAAGTGTATTTTTAAAGATGTTTGGATAAATTTCCACATCGTCGATGAGAACGGGCATAAGATGTCTAAGTCAAGAGGAAATGTGATAGACCCGAAAGACATTCTCGACAAATTTGGAGCAGAGCCTTTCAGACTATGGGCTGCTATCGAGGGCAACCTAGCTAAGACAGATTTCAGGTGCTCATTCGAGAGAATCGAGGGCGCAGGGAAAACCATAACCAAGCTCGGGAATGTTGCGAGGTTTATTTCAATGTTCTCAAAGGCTGAGGGCAAATTCGAGCTCACCATGCTCGACAAATGGATAATCCAAGAAGTCAATGAATTAATAAAATTGGCGAGGCAGAATTATGAGGAATACAATTTCCACACTCCAGCTATTTTAATGAGGCATTTCATCTGGGAAACTTTTGCTTCGCACTATTTGGAGTTAGTTAAAAACAGGGCGTACAACAGAGAAAAAAACTTCAGCCAAGCCGAGCAGAATGGCGCATTATATGCGCTGCACTACTGCTTAGAAGTTATACTCAGGCTGCTGGCTCCAATAATTCCTCTAATGACCTACAAGATATACAAAGAATTGCACAATAAAGATGTGCACTTCTTAGAATTTCCAAAAGTTGAAAAAGAGTTTGAGGTCGGTTTCTCTACGAGCGAAATAATTGAGCTCAACAGCCAAATTTGGAAGGCAAAAAAAGAGAGGAGGATGAGCTTAAAAAACGAGATAGAAGAAGCCACGCTACCTAGAAAATTTAAAGAAATCGGGCAGGACTTGGTCGAAATGCACAGAATCAAGAGGGTTAAATACGGCGAAAAACTTGATATAGTTTTCTAAGTATATGAGTAAAGCTGCGCATTCTCGCCGATTTTTTCAGCTTTCATTATGTCTTCCAGCGTTATTATTCCAATCAACTCTTTGTTTTCAACTACCAGAAGTCTTCTGATAACATGAGCAGCCATTATCCTTGCAGCATCTTTCAAGGTTTTTTCTTTATCTATAGTTTTGAGGTCTTTGGTCATAATTTCTTTTACAGCTGTATCGCTGCTCTTCTCTTCAGCCACTATTTTATAGGCTATGTCCCTCTCTGTTATTATTCCAACCGGTTTGCTGCCCTCGGCCACGACAAGGCAGCCTATTCTATTTTTCTTCATAATTCGAGCCGCCTCTGCCATCGTAGCGGAAGGGCTTATCGTCTTTACGTTCTTGGTCATTGCATCCTTAACTTTTTTCATGTATTCTATTCTCACTTCCTTGCTTATATTTTTAGCGTTTCGGATAGTTTTGCTGGATATGAAGAGAAGCGTACTATTTGGATAAGCGAAAGCTTTAAATATCCACTTATATTATTTAAAATATATTATGAAAGATACATTTTTCCAGGAAAGGGGGAAGCAAATTCTGCTCTCACTAGCCGAGATGAATAAACGGCACATATCCCAGGTTGCAAGCGATATAAAAGGCACATATGCGCACACTTTCAATCTTTTGAAAGAGATGGAGGGCACCAAGATAGTCAAGTCCGTTAAAAAAGGGCGTACAAGGTACGTGAGTCTGACGGAAAAGGGCAAAAAGCTGGCAGGCTTGCTGCAAAATTTTATAGCGACTCTAAAAAGCAGGCGGGCAGGAAGTACAAATAAAAAAACCCCCACTGACAAAAAACTGCAGAAGTATGCTGCCTCTCTGAATTCTATTCTGAAAAAGATAAAATCACGAAAGCTGAGTTCAACGCAGGCTGCGAAATATGCTAGGCTTGCAGGCAGATTTAGAACATTGAATTCAAGACTCAGACCGAAAGATAGGACTGGGAAAAGGCTCAAAGAAGAAGTAATTTCGCTAATACAGGAAATTGAGCTCGTGCTAAAAGCGCACAAGGTGTGAAAATGAAACCTGCTGTCGCCATACCGTTAGGTGGGCACTCGTTCCGAAGGAACGAAAGCATGAGCGACACTCATGCGCTCGCTTCTGCGAAGCGAGTGCGCAAGACTGGTGGTCTTGCTGTCGCAATCTATACCAGGGTTTCGACAGAAGACCAGGCAAAGGAAGGTTTCTCCCTGGATGCGCAGATCGAGAGGCTGCGCAGCTACTGCGAGGCGAGAGGCTGGAGTATATATAAAGAGTATGTAGACGACGGCTACTCCGGCAGGGACGTAAAACGTCCCGCATATGCTGCAATGATGCAGGAGATAGACAAGTGGGACATTTTGCTCGTAATGAAGATGGACCGTATCCACCGCAACTCCCGCAACTTCATGGAGATGATGGACTCGCTGCGAAAGTATGACAAGGAATTCGTTAGCATGACTGAATCGCTCGATACGAGCACTGCAATGGGGCGCTTCGTTGTCGATATTATCCAGCGGATAGCACAGCTGGAGAGTGAGCAGATTGGGGAGAGGGTTTACTGTGGTATGAAGCAAAAGGCGCAGACACCGATTGAGAATCTGGCTCCAAATAAAGGCACATATTTAGGATTTGGACACCCATTTGGTTATGATTATAGTAACGGTAAGCTGAAAATAAGTAAAAATGAAGCAGTCGTGGTCAAAAAAATTTATGGCCTGTATGAGCAAGGCAATACAATATCAAAAATCGTCTCGTATCTAAATAAATCAAAAATTCTTACCAAAAAAGGGAAAAAATGGGCAGAAAATACAGTAGCAAAAATTTTAAAAAATCCCCTTTATTCTGGTTATGCCAAATGGGACGGTATACTAAAAAAAGGCATGCACGATATAATAATACTACCAGAACAGTTTAATACTATTCAAAAGATGATGTCAAAACGGGCGAGAAGGAATATGAGAAAGCCTATCCTTTTAGAGGAATAAATTATGAGAAACGGGGATTTTCCAAAAAAAGTAAAAGCTGAAGCCTTAAGAAGATCCGGCTTTAGATGCGAGAGATGCTGGAATTCACAAAACTTAGAATTTCACCATAGAGTACCTATTTACCAAGGTGGTGTTTCAGTATTGAAAATGTTTATGAAATTCGCTTCCCCCAAAGAAATGATTACCTACTGTGGGGTGAAAACAGAAGTAGAGGCTATAGAAACTTGATATCACATCTCATAGGAGTTCTGTGATTGCCGGGATGGAAAAAAAAGCAAGCAAAGGCGAGATATGTGGGTTTAATGCTCCTTTTGGTTACAAGCTTGAGAACGGAAAGCTTGAAACCGTTGAAAAAGAAGCTTTGATAGTAAGAATCGCAGCAATTTAATCAAGCCCAAACGCAGATGAATAAGAGAGCTATTAGAGGCTCATCCTCAGAGTATTTATCAACGACGGTCTACCGTCGTTAAGATAAAATCCGAACGTCAAATGAATATAATCGTATTACCACTGTGCCAAATGGCTCTACGTAAGGCTCTCCAGACCATTCCAAGGGCTTTTTGTGCCTTCAAAAACGTGTTTTTGTCATTAATTGTCAGCTTGCAAAGGATTCATTCGTTATTTGTTTGCTACTCATTGCCCGTGCCGCACGAGGAGTGTGGAAGGTTACTCGGAGAAAGAAGCGAGAAAAGGTTACGTTTTGGCTTGCAAGAACGACGAGGCATGCATATTACAATAATATTTGCACTTTTAAAACAATATTGTAAAGTCTGTCGCTTCATTCCACTTGCTAGTTTTTTTAATTTTCTCTGGTAAAACATTATACACCTGAACATCAACTAAATCACTAGATCTTCCTGAAATCCTAACTCTAAATTCTGTAGCTTCTCTCAAGTTAATTTCTTCAAAAACAACTGCAATATCAACATCAGACCTAAAGGTTCTTTGATTCTCAACAGAAGAACCATATAAAATTATCTCTTTTATTCTTTTCTTGAATTTATGATTAAGAATTTCTTCTTTTACATCTTCAATTATTTCTTTAATAACACTCCCTTTCTTAAGCCTTAAATCAAAAGTGTGATGCGAAATTTCCTTAATAAATTCGAACTTTTTTCTAATGTCTCGA
>JBDRDL010000018.1:0-15475 GCA_043820925.1 Methanobacteriota archaeon
GCCCGGAATAGAAGTAAATGAAGCAAAAGTAAAAGCTTTAGTCGCAGCTCTGGACGGCGTGAATATAGACGAGGCAATCAAGCAGGCACTGGCGCAGCCAGTAGTAGCGGCAGCTGCACCAGCACAGGCGAAGGCAGAAAAGAAGGAAGAGAAAAAGGAAGAGAAAAAAGAGGAAAGCGAAGAGGAAGCAATGGCAGGTCTGGGAGCGCTTTTCGGTTAGGAGAGTAGCGACTTTTCATCAGAGCTTGAGCTTTCCGACCAGTTTTTTGACTTCATTCACAGAATTTAGAAACAGCTTTCTCTCCTCTTCAGTCAATTCTATTTCTATTATCTCTTCTACGCCTTCGGCGCCGAGTTTTACGGGCACTCCTGCAAAACAGTTGTGCACCCCATATTCTCCCGCTAAATATGCTGAGCAGGGTAGTACTTTTTTTCTATCTTTCAACACAGCCTCAGCCATCTCTATAACCGAGGCAGCGGGAGAGTAGTATGCGCTGCTAGTTTTGAGTAGGCTCAAAACTTCTGCACCTGCGTTTCTTGTCCTTTCGATAATTGCCTCTATTTTTTTCTTTGACAGGAGCTTTGCAAGGGGCACGCCTGCAACAGTGCAGTGGCTTATTATCGGCACCATAGCGTCGCCGTGTCCGCCGAGCACCATTGCAGATACGTCGCAGGGGGATACGTTTAGCTCCATTGCAATGAAAGCTCTTAACCTTGCAGAATCCAGTACGCCAGCCATCCCCATTACTCTGTTCTTTGGAAAGCCAGACGCTTTTTTCGCAACATAAGCCATCGCATCCAGCGGATTCGTTACAACGATAACGCAAGCTTCTGGAGAATATTTTGCCGCCTGCGTCGAAATTGACTTGACTATCGCCGCATTTTTTTCCAGCAGGTCGTCCCTGCTCATCCCCGGCTTTCTCGCAAGACCGGCGGTAATAATTACAACGTCAGAATTTTTTGTATTCTCGTAGTTGCTGGTGCCAGTAATGCCGCAGTCAAAACCTTCGATTGGGGCTGCACTCGCTATGTCGAGCGCAATGCCTTGTGGAAGACCTTCAACAACGTCAACAAGCACAACGTCTCCAAGCTCTTTAATTGCTGCAATGTGCGCTACTGTTGCGCCCACGTGCCCAGAGCCGACAATCGTGATTTTATTTCTAATAAACAATTCCTCCGATAAAATATTATATACTGATATTTAAATCATTTTGCAATGAGCGAGAAAGAAATAAAAGAGGAATTCAGGCGCAAGGCACAGGAGGAGCCCGAGAAGCACTATCCTGTCAGAATCTTGAGGGAAGAGGGATTCGTTAGAAGGCGCTGCGTTAAGTGCGGAAACTATTTCTGGAGCGCAGCAGAGCGCAGGATGTGCGGCGAGCCAGACTGCGCGGGAGGCTACACTTTCATAGGCGATACCCCTGCGAAGAAGAAGATGGACTTCATCCAAACCTGGAAGAAATTTTCGAAACTTTTTAAAAAATTCGGCTATGCTGCTATACCACGATACCCAGTCGTTGCCCGCTGGAGAGACGACACTGATTTTGTTCAGGCATCGATATACGACTTCCAGCCTTTCGTTGTTTCCGGAGAAGTTGACCCTCCTGCAAATCCTCTCGTAGTGCCCCAGTTCTGCCTGCGCTTCAACGATACAGACAACGTTGGTATTACGGGTCGCCACTACACCGGCTTCGTTATGATTGGTCAGCACGCTTTTGCACCGCCAGAGAAGTACATGCCAAATGATTATCTGGAGCACATCTATGCATGGCTCACTAAAGGCATGAAAATACCAAAAGAAGAACTCCAGTTCCACGAAGATGCGTGGTCCGGCGGGGGCAACATGGGACCAAGCATGGAGTTTTTTTCTCGGGGCTTGGAAATCGGCAATCAGGTGTACATCCAGTACGACATAAAAAGCGGCGCTGCAAAAGAGCTTTCGATTAAGGTGCTTGACATGGGAATGGGTCAGGAGCGCCCTGCGTGGTTTACCCTCGCAACCGGCACCAGCTATGGGGCAGTCTTTCCGACCGTTGCAAAGAAGCTTTACAGAGCAACAGGCATTGAGCCAGATGAACCGCTCCTTCGCAGATTCCTGCCCTACTCCGGATTGCTGAACATAGACGGGAAAGAGCTAGATAAAACCTGGGCAGAAATCGCTGCGAAGATTGGAACAGATTTGGAAGAACTCAAAAACCACATTCTCCCCTTAGCTGGAATATATTCAATCGGCGACCACACAAGGTCGCTTCTGTTTGCGCTTTCCGACGGTGCACTGCCCTCGAATGTGGGTGGGGGATACAACCTGAGAGTTTTGGTGAGGCGCAGCCTTGACTTCGTTGCGAGATACGGATGGGACATTTCGCTGCCTCAGGTTTGCGAGTGGCACGCCCGATATCTAAAGCCGCAGTATCCTGAGCTGATGGACCACTTGGATGAGGTAAACGAAATTCTGGAAGTGGAGCAGCGCAAGTACAGGGAAACGAAGGAAAAGTCCAAAAGAATCGTCGCAAGTTTGAGAGGCAAAGAAATTTCTTTGGACAAGCTCATCGAGCTCTATGATTCCAATGGCATAAGTCCTGAGATGCTCAAAAAGGAAGGTCTGAAAATCGAAATTCCTGTGGATTTTTACACCCGAGTTGCGGAGAGGCATGAAAAAGAAAGGGAAGAAATTGAGAAGTTCAGAGAATTTGACTCGAGAGGCATAGATAAGACTGAAATTTTGTACTACTCTGATTACAGGTTGCTCGAATTCTCTGCGAGGGTTTTGAGGATTTTTGAAAACGAGTACGTCGTTTTAGACAAGACCGCTTTCTATCCGACGAGCGGAGGACAGGCTTCTGACCGGGGATATATGAACGGGTGCAGGGTAGTGGATGTTTTCAAGCAGGGAAACATGGTTATTCATCACGTCGAAAATCCGTCCTTCAGGGAAGGCGAGGTCGTTGCCTGCAAAATCGACTGGGAGCGGCGCAGGCAATTAGCACAGCATCATACTGCGACGCACATAATAAATGGAGTTGTCAGGTCGACTCTCGGAGAGCATGTCTGGCAGGCGGGGGCTGAGAAGACCCTTGAAAAAGCAAGGCTTGACATAACGCACTATGAAGCGCTTTCTGAAAAAATTCTGGAAAAAATCAGGAAAAGGGCAAATGAAATCGTTGCAAAAAATCTCAAAGTCGAGAGCAGGATATATGGTCGCAAGGAGGCAGAGGCAAAGTTCGGTTTCAGGCTGTACCAGGGCGGTGCAGTGCCTGGTAGAGAGCTCAGGGTTGTGAGCATAAATTCGCTGGATACAGAAGCATGCGGGGGAACGCATCTGCACAGCACTGGCGAGGTCGAGCTCATCGAAATTATATGCTCCACGAAAATTCAGGACGGCGTGGTCAGGCTGGAATATGCTGCAGGCGAGGCTGCGAGGAATTATCTTGCGCAGGAGTCGAAAATCCTGCAGGAAGTTTTGAGCACAGCAGCTCCGCACAGTCCCAATCTATCAAAGGCAACGCCCGAGCAATTGAGAGCAGCAGCCGAGGTTTTTTCAGTCCCCAGAGAAGAGCTTCCCCGCACGATAAAAAAATTCGTGAGAGAAATTCTGGCGCTGAGGAAGGAAGTCGGAGAAGCGCAGATAGCGTGGAAGGGAAGAAAACTGCAGGACGTAGCTCAGGAAATATTCGGCGAATGGAAGGAGCTTAGAAAGAGGAAAGAAAGAGCTATTGCAAGAAAAGCTTCCTTTGCATTAAATGCAATTTTATCTAAACCACCTGAAGAAGTTAGAGGAATAAAATATAGAATTGAAGAACTCGAAGCTGGAATGGAAGAGACGATAAAGGCTGCAAGCGAGTTATTGAAAGTTACAAAGGTGGTAGTTCTCTTCGGAACGAATGACAGAGTAGCAGTCGTCGGCATGTGCGACGAGAGCGTGGATATAGATATGGCGCATGTGGTAAGGGAAGCATGCAGGATTCTGGGCGGCAGAGGGGGTGGAAAGCCCAGCTTCGCCCAGGGCGCAGGCACGAAAAAAGAAAAAATTGAAGAGGCAAGGCAATTCGTCAGGAAATATATAAGGGAAAAAAAGTAGCTACTTCTTTTTCCCTCTCTTATACTCCTCGATGAAGCGGGAGAGCGCTTGATAGCCCACGTCTGACTCTGAGGAAAAGTCACCGCTCCTTATAATCTCTTGAATCTCTTTGTAAAGGTATGGAGAAACGTACACGGTAATGCGCTCTTTCCGCTTTGTCTTCGGCACTTTAATACCCCTTACCCAACTTACCAAAAATTATATATATCGCTTTTGCCACAATACAGTAACTAAAGAGTGATTATATAATGTTGGATTTGGCAAGGTCTATTGCGAGAGAAGTTGGCGAGGGGAGCAGAGACGTTAAATCCCTCGCCGCCTGCATTCTCATTTTGGTCGAGGAAATTGAGAAATTGAAGCAAAAAAATTAGCAAGCAAAATTGCTTGGGAATAGATTTAAATGTTCTTGTTTAAAAGTCAAATACTATGCAGGATCTCAAGGCAATAGAGGAAAAGTGGGTCAAGAATTGGGAAGAGGCAAAGCTGTTTGATGCAGACGTCATCGAAGACAGACCCAAGATATTTGTCACTTTTCCTTTCCCCTACATGAACGGTCCCCTGCACATAGGGCATGCCTTCACTTCCACGAGGTGCGATGTATATGCACGCTTCAAGCGCATGCAGGGATATAACGTCCTTTTTCCCTGGGCGTGGCACATAACCGGCGAGCCGATTACCGGAGCTGCGGAGAGGTTAAAGAAAGGCGATACCGAGCAGCTCAAGATATTCAGAGAAATAGACGAGGTGCCTGAGGAAGAGCTGAGGAAATTTACAGACCCGAAGTATATCGCAAGCTACTACATAAAGGAGTCAAAAATTTCGCTTAAAGAGCTGTGCCATTCAATAGACTGGCGCAGGGAGTTCACGACAACCTCGCTTCACCCGCAGTTCAGCAAATTCATAGAATGGCAGTACCTGACGCTCAGGAAGAGGGGATATGTGAAGAAGGGCACGCATCCGGTTGTGTGGTGCCAGAACTGCGAATCCCCGACCGGCGACCACGACAGGCTGCAGGGCGAGGGGGCATCGCCGGTAGAGTTTGTCCTGCTCAAATTCAAGCTCGACAACGCTTTCTTACCAGCAGCCACGCTCAGACCAGAGACGATTTTCGGGGTCACGAATATGTGGCTGAATCCAGAGGCAGAATACGTCAAAGTAAAAGTTGGCAGGGAAAACTGGATAATAAGCAGGGAGGCAGTGAACAAGCTTAAAGAGCAGAAAGAAAAAATTTCAGTAATCGAAGTAATAAAGGGTGCGCAGCTGATTGGAAAGCACTGCGAGCATCCGATAACCAAAGAAAAAGTACTCATACTGCCAGCGCATTTTGTAAATCCAAACAATGCTTCGGGCGTGGTTATGAGCGTTCCCTCGCATGCTCCATATGACTGGGTAGCCCTGAAAGACCTGTTAGATAATCCCAAAGAAGCAGAAAAGTATGGAGTTTCCCCGCAAACGCTGAAAGAAATAAAACCCATATCCCTTATAAAAACAAACTTTGGAGAGCATCCTGCGATAGAAATCTGCGAGCACATGGGCATAAAGAACCAGAGCGACCCGAAGGTTGGGGAGGCTACTGAGATTATATACAAGGAAGAGTTCTACAGAGGCGTGCTGAAAGAAAACACAGGCAAGTACAAAGGCATGCGAGTAGCTGAAGTCAAAAAAATTCTAATCTCTGATTTTGGAAAGGAAGGAATAGCTGACAAGGTATATGAGCTCTCTGAAGAGGTTATATGCAGGTGCACCAATAGATGCGTGGTCAAGATTCTCAAAGACCAGTGGTTCTTGAATTTCTCAGACGAGGCATGGAAAAACGCTGCGAAAGAAGCTCTCAGAGAAATGCGAATCCTGCCTGAAGAGGCCAGGGCAAATTTCGAGTACACAATAGACTGGCTTGAGGCAAAGGCTTGCGCAAGGAAAACCGGCTTGGGAACTCCTCTGCCCTGGGACAGAGAGTGGAAGGTCGAAACGCTCAGCGACTCGACAGTGTACATGGCTTTCTATACGCTCGCAACGTACATAAATCAGCATAAAATTCAGGCAGAGAGTTTGAGTGAAGAAATTTTCAACTTCATTTTTTATGGCGAGGGCGATGCCGCAAAGCTCGGAAAGGAGAATAAAATTGATGAAGAGCTGCTCGAGGAAATGCGGCGAGAGTTCAAATACTGGATGCCTGTAGATTTTAGAAATTCTGCTAAGGAGCTAATTCCGAATCATCTTACTTTCTTCATATTCCACCACGTCGCCCTCTTTCCAAAGGAGTACTGGCCGAGGTGCATCTCGGTAAATGGAATGATAAGCATAGAGGGAGAAAAAATGAGTAAGTCTAAGGGGAATTTTATTACCCTGAAAAATGCCCTGCGCAGCTATGGAGCGAGCGTTACGAGAGCTGTGCTGCTGTACTCTTCTGAAGGTCTCAGAGACCCGGACTGGAGAGCGAAAGCGGCGGCGGACATGCAGAAGCAGTTAGTTGCTTTCTACAACCTGGCAATGCAGATAATAAATATGCAGGAGTACAGAAAGGAAAGGCGCAGCATTGATGTTTGGATGATAGGAAGGCTTCAGAGGAATATAAAGCGAGCCACAGAAGAATACGAGGAAATGCGCACTAGAAGCGCATTTCAAGTTGCGTTCTTCGACGTATGGAAAGACGTCAGGTGGTATATGAGGAGAGATAAGCCGAACAGAGAGGTATTAATGCAGGTTCTTGAAACCTGGGTCAAGCTCATATCTCCCTACATTCCTGCATTCTGCGAGGAGCTCTGGAGCAAGATGAATAAAAAAGGTTTTGTCTACACTGCTGCATGGCCGTCTGCAGATGAATCTCTTATTAGCATGGAAGCGGAGTTCTGCGAAGAGCTTGTTGAAAAAACAACAGGAGATGTTGACAATATTCTGGAAGTTACAAAAATAAAGCCGAAGAGAATCATTCTCTACACCTCGCCGCACTGGAAATGGGAAGTTTTGAAAATTCTGAGCAGGATGGAAAAGCCCGATATAAAGGAAGTTATGAAGAACGAGGGTCTGAGGAAGAGGGGCAGCGAAGTTGCAAAGTACGTGAGCGAGCTGCTGAAGGAAAAAATTAGTTTCGAGACAGAGATAGACGAGCTGAAAACGCTGAAAGACGCAAGGGAATTTTTTGAGAAGGAATTCAAATGTAGCATCGAGGTTTATAGCGGCGAGGAAGAAGTTTATGACCCGCTGAACAAAAGGAGGCAGGCAATGCCCATGAAGCCAGCGATATACGTGGAGTAGCATTTTTTCCTATCAATATATTTAAATATTAATTCGATAGTTATTTAAACATGTTTAATAATAATAGGATTATGGATAAATACATTCAAAGGGAACTGCTCAAGGATTTAAAGAAATGGATAGATAGAAAAGAGATATATGCGATTAAAGGACCGAGGCAGTCTGGAAAAACAACTGTTCTTTGGATATTGAGAGAATGGTTAATAAAAGAAAGAAAAGTCAGGCCTGAAAATGTTGTTTTCTTGACATTCGAAGACAGAGAAATTCTGGAAAAATTTACTTTGAACCCAAAAGACTTTACAAAAAGTTTTATTTCGAGCCAAAAAAAGTATTATTTCCTTTTGGACGAATTCCATTACGTGGAGGAGGGCGGACAAAAATTAAAACTCCTCTTTGATACGCTTAAAAATGTAAAGTTTATAGTCACAGGTTCTTCTTCTTTAGAAATAACAGCGTTCTCCAAATACCTTGTTGGAAGGGTTTTTTCATTCTACCTGTTTCCGCTGAGTTTTTATGAATTTATTGGAGCCAGGAATAAAAGGCTTGCAAGAATCTATAGAAAAAAGAATGAAGCGGTAGTAAATTTCCTATTCAAAAACAAGAATTTCAAAGTCGAGAGAGATATTTTCCTTAGCGATCTCTTAAAACTCTTTAACGAGTTTGTGATTTTCGGCGGGTACCCCGAAGTCGTCAAAACAAAGAATTTCGACACGAAAAAAGTGATATTAAAAAATATTTACGAAACCTACATAGGAAAGGATATAATAGAGTTGCTGAGAATTTCGGATGTAATTAAATTCAGAAAACTTGTTTCTCTGCTGTCTTCGCAGATAGGAAACATGATAAACTACAATGAACTTTCAATGTCCTGCGGTGCCTACTATAAAGAACTGATAGAACTGATAAATGTTTTGGAAGAAACGTATGTTGTTAAGACTATAAGACCATTTCACAGAAATATAAGAACCGAGCTGAGAAAAAATCCAAAACCGTATTTTATAGACCTGGGTCTAAGAAATTATGCAATAAACAACTTCAACCTGTTGGAGGAGAGAGTTGACAAAGGCGGCATGGTTGAAAATTTTATTTTTAATTCTTTGATGAACATGACAAAGGATTTTGGAAAGATAAGTTACTGGAGAACTTTGGGTAAGGCGGAGGTCGATTTTGTATTAAATTTAGAGAGGGAGATAATACCTGTAGAAGTTAAATTCGCTGAGATGAAAAAACCAAAAGTTTCAAGAGGATTTAGAAGTTTTGTCAATTCCTATAAACCAAAAAAGGGATTGATTGTAACGAAAAATTTGTTTGACGAAATAAAGATAAATGATACGATGGTAAAGTTCATACCAGCTTGCTATTTGTGATATTGAGGTCGGTTTCGCATAGGAATATTATTAAAGCAAGAGCTACCGCATTAGCGTTCTGGTATTGGATTAGGGAATACCTAACTTTTAGTCCGTACTTTATCCAAGTATTTATCATTTGTATTAGAATTATCAATTGAAACCTTTTTATTCCCGCTGCTTTTATATATTATAATATGAAAAGTGCAGAGCTTTTTGTGAAGTGCCTTGAAACCGAGGGCTGCAAGGTAATTTTTGGTCTTCCGGGAGAGGAAACCCTGGAAATAATGGAAGCGATAGAAGATTCTTCAATACGCTTCTTTTTGACTAGGCATGAAGCGACAGCAAGTTTTGCAGCAGGTGCATATGGCAGGATGACGATGAAGCCGGGAGTCTGTCTTTCCACCTTGGGTCCCGGCGCCGTTAATCTTGCCATAGGCGTAGCCGATGCATTGCTCGACCGTTCGCCAGTGCTTGCGGTAACCGGGCAAACAGAAAGCTCCAAACTTGGAATGCAGAGGCACCAGCTAATAAATCTGGAAGAATTCTTCAGACCACTAACGAAATGGACAGCGGTGCTAATTAACGGCGATGCAGTACCGGAGAAAGTGAGAAAGGCTTACAGGGTTGCGAAAACCATTCCAATGGGTCCTGTGCATCTGGATTTCCCAGTCGATGTACAGTCTCAGGAAACCAATAAGCTGCCCCTGTCTAAGGAAACCAAATGGATAGTTAGAGAGCCGATAGACCCAAAGAAACTGAAAGAGGTAGCAGCAAAAATCGAGAGCGCAAGCTTTCCAGTTGTGGTTACTGGACTGAGCTGCGTTAGGAGGGGACATCATAACTCTCTGCAAAAATTCGCAGAAGCATACAGCCTTCCAGTTGTAACTACTCCACTGAGCAAGGGTGTTTTACCTGCCGGGCACGAGCTAAGCTTTGGAGTCATCTCTCCTCTCTGCTCTACAGTTACTTTAAAGCTAATAGACCAGAGCGACTTGATAATTACAGTAGGCTATGACTTCATAGAGGTAGACACCAGCTTTTGGCTGAGGCGAGGAACAGAAGTGATTCACATAGACTATATCCCGGCAGACGTGGACGAATCCTACAATGCGAGCGTCGAAATACTCGGCAATATAGGAGTTATTTTGGATGCATTGACTAAACTTTCAAAAGGAAGAAAGAAAAGCGAATTGCTAAACGGGTACAAGCAGGGGTTAGTCCAAGATTTGTCTCAGGGGAGCGATTCGGATGCATTTCCAGTCAAGCCCCAGCGTCTGATTCGTGATTTGCGCAGCGCCAGCGAAAAAAATGCGATTATATGCGTCGATACTGGCGCAGTTAAGTATCTGATGACGCGCTATTGGAGAGTTTATGCAAAGCGCACTTTTTTCCTAACCAACGGCCTCGCCTCGATGGGCTTTGCTGTGCCCGCTGCAATAGCAGGAAAGCTGGTTTTTCCAGAACGTCAAGTTTTTGCGGTTGCGGGCGATGGTGGCTTTCAAATGTCTCTTTCTGACCTTAAAACCATTGTTGCGAACAACCTAGATATAAACATCGTTTTATTCGACAACTCTGGCTATGGAATCGTTGCGGCAAGGCAAGAGATTTCTGGCAAGCGAGTTTTCGGCACGACTTTTGAAAATCCGGACTTCTGCAAAATCGCCGAGGCTGCTGGAATGAAAGCTTATTCCGTCCAAGGAGCAAGCGAAATAATACCTGCCATTCAAGAAGCTTTGAATGATGGAAAAGCTTCCCTGGTTCACGTGCCTGTCGAAAGAAGCGAAGTTGAAATAATGAAGGCGCTAAAATGAAAGATGCAATCTGCGACCTGAGATTTCTTCTGAATCGCGGCTATAACAAGAGCTCTGCAGTAAATTTTGTTGCGAACAAGTACAAGCTTGGAATCAAGTCCAGGAACTTTTTGGTCAGGGCAGTATTTTCTCTCTCAGAAGCAGAGGAGCACAGAAAAAAGCGAATAGATATCAAAAAAATTAAAGGCAGGGGAATCGTCATCGACGGCTACAATGTTTTAATTACAGTAGAGAGCGCTCTGAAAGGCAAGGAAGTCATTTTATGCGACGACGGCTTTGTCAGGGATACCTCAGCCACATTCGGCAAGTACAAGCTTTCTAAGGTTACTCTTCCTGCAATTGAAAAAATAATGAAAATCCTGAAGAGCAACGCCGTTGGCAGAGCGCTGTTCATTTTTGATTCACAGGTTAGCTTTAGCGGAGAGCTGTGTAGGTTAATTAGAGAAAAGCTTGCCGAGCATGCATTGAATGGCGATGCGATTACCTCCGAGAGCGCTGACTATATAATTATCAAAAGCAAAGGAATCGTATGCACAAGCGACAGAGCAATAATAAAAAAGGCAGCGAAGGTTGTGGATATCCCATACTACATAGCTAAACGTTCAAAAAAGGGCCCGTAGCCTAGTCCGGATAGGGCACCGGCCTTCTAAGCCGGGGGTCGCGGGTTCGAATCCCGCCGGGCCCGTTTTGTCAGCACTTCGTCGTATCGTCGCTTCGCTCCTCACTCCTCTGCCGAGACCCATTTTCCGTCAACGCTTTTGCACAGCAAAAGGGTTGGTTCTCGAATTCGCCGGGCCCGTTTGTCATATGTTTTGGAGGAGGTACGAGACGTGAAACCACAATTATTAAATACCAAGAGAGTCTTAGTTTATTCGTTTACTACTAAGAAAAAGGTGAAGGTGGGTAAAAATGGTTAGGGGATTTTGTAAAGTGTGTGGAACCCAAGTGGGTGGGTTTATGAAACCAACAGCATGGCAATGTCCTAGATGCAAGCTAGTATATTGTGATAAATGTACTCCAAAAGTTGGAACAATTTTTAAAAAGCCCAGTTGCCCAGATTGCGGAATTGAATTAATTAAGTAAAGAGCGAATAGGCCATGATACCATTATCGCTAGGTGAAGAAGTTATATTAAGTGGCCATGGTAAATACGGTAACACACAAGGTGTGCTTTATTTAACGAATCGAAGAATTGTTTTTGAATATGAAAGGGGTTTTATCTCAAAGACAACAGTAGTGCCTGTGAATTTTCCACTTTCCACTATTGCTGGAGTTTCCGTAGGCGGTCTTATTAAAAAATTAGTCATTACCGTACAAAGAGGAGTAATCCCAGGACCAATAAACTACGAATTCAATATTGGCGAGCCTGAAAGGTGGGCACGGAGGATTCAGATGGCCATGTCAGAAACTCCTTCAACGGTACAAAGAACTGTTCAAGCAAAACGTTGTATAAGTTGTGGAAATCTCGCTGAAGCATATATGACTTATTGTCCAGTATGTCGAAGTCAACTTATGTAAAGAATCAAACTTATCCTGCTTGAAATTTCTTGTGAAAGAACTCACACATATCGACACCCATAATTTTTGCTTACGGCAAAACATCAGCATTTTGTAATAATTTTTAAAGGAGGAGTTTTGTGGCTGGTAAACACTCGTCAAGAAAATGGAAGAAAAAAGGCAAGTGCAGATGGAAAACTAGAAAGAAGAGATTAAAGGAAAGAAGAAGAAAAGCTAAGATAAGAGTAGGATAATGTTATTCGAGAAGAACAAGCGGGGGTGTCCGAGTCTGGTCAAAGGAAACAGGCTTAGGACCTGTTAGCTTAGTGCTTGCGAGGGTTCAAATCCCTTCCCCCGCACTCGCTCAGTAGGAGCGAACGCATGAGTGGCACTCGTGCCATTCCGTGAGGAAGATGGCAAATACGCCATCTTTCTATCGAAATCTCGTTCCTTCGGAACGAATGCATAGCCCTTTCTTTCTCCTCTTTGAAAAAGAGGAGCATTTTCCAACGTAGAAGATTTGCTTTGCAAATCTTCAGACGTTGAAATTTTGCTACTTTCTTTCAGAAAGTAGAAAGGTCTATCACCCCAAAGAAAAGTAGCGTCAACGGTTTCTTTTCCCCAGGGTTTTCTTTTCAAAGAAAAGGCTGGTTCTGGTATCCCTTCCCGCGCATTTGAATCCATTCGTCGCACTTCCATCGCTTTGTAGGCGCAATTAAAATAAAGGAGCGGAGCCAAGCATATATCATGATAGGCTTCCAGGAACTGTTCCTGTTATTGCTAATCCTCCTCTTAATATTTGGAGGTAGAAAGCTTCCTGAGCTTGCACGCTCTCTAGGCAGGGCAAAGAAGGAGTTTGAGGAGGGTGCGACTGAAGACTCGGTAAGAATTAGGAAGATTGCGCAGAATTTGGGCATTCCGACAGAAGGTAAGACCGACGAGCAGCTCCTCCGCGAAATCGAGGCGCTGGGAAAGATTTCCATCGAATCCGAGCCCTAAATTTATAGGCAAGAAAATCAAATAGTACTTATGCGCCTCCTGCTAATCCACCCAAAATTTCCGTACAGAGGAAAAGACCTTTTTCCAATAGGGCTGGGATATCTTGCAAGCGTTGCAAGAGATAGAGCAGAAGTCTTTGTTCTGGACGAAAACGTGGAAGCATTTGACGCAGAAAAAATAAGAAAAATCAGCCCTGACATTATTGGAATAACCGCAACGACTCCTTCTTTCCCAAGGGCGGTTGAAATCGTCAGGGCGATTAAGGAAATTAAAGCGAAGATAATAATGGGCGGTACTCATGTAACCTTCGCACCCGAAGAGGCGCTCAGAGAAGGTGCAGGTGTTGTGATAAGAGGGGAAGGAGAAGCAACTTTCTCAGAGCTGCTTGACTCCAAGAATCTCGAAAAAATAAATGGCATATCCTACGTTACAGACGGAAAAATCATTCACAACCCGGACAGAGAGCTTATAAAAAATCTGGACGAGATACCTTTTCCTGCGAGAGAATATTTTCCACTGAAGGAATACGGTATAATGTCTCTCGTCACAAGCAGGGGGTGCCCGTACTCCTGCTCCTACTGCTCCTCTACCAGATTCTGGAGGCAGAGGGTAAGATTCCGCTCTCCTGAAAACGTTATAGAAGAGCTGAAGCAAATCTCAAAACTGGGCTTTAAGCTTGTTAGATTCATGGACAGCACATTTACTCTGGACCAGCAACGTGCAATAAGAATCTGCGAGCTGATAAAGGAAAGCATAGATATTAAATGGAGCTGTGAAACCAGAGCTGACTTCGTAAGCGACGCCCTGCTTGAAGCGCTTTCCTCTGCAGGCTGCAGGTTAATCTGTCTCGGCGTTGATTCCGGCTCCCAGGAAGTCCTGGACAAGTGCCGCCGCAGCATAGACGTTGCGACGATGAAAAAAGCCTTTGAGAAAATAAGAAAATATGGAATTTCTACCAGGGCTTATATTACCTTCGGCTTTCCGGAAGAAACTGAGAAAACGGTAAAAGAGACTATTCGATTTTTAGAAGAAGTTAAACCTGAGCAAAATTTGCTTTCACTTGCAACAGCCTATCCTGGCACCGAGCTGTGGAGCGGCAAAACAATCGAGGCGCACCCAGATTGGATAGCGAAATTCCATGGACACGGCGTGGGGGGCAGGCTGTACTTACCTGAAGGAATGACGAGAAAAGAGTACATTAGACTGGCTGAAGAGATGTGGAAAGCTGTGAAAAAATTAAATAGCGAAGCTGCAATTAAGAAGCATGGGCTTTCTGGATGAAGAGAGAATTTTGGAGAAACTCGACCCAAATTTCAGAAAATTGAGCGCTGCTGAACTATCAAACCTTATACAAAAGAAAGCGTCGCAGGAAGAGAAAAACCTATTTCTAAAACCATACAGAGAGAAAATGCCCCTCTGCCGGAGGGCAGAAGAGTTCATCAAAGTTGGCAGGCTTAATCAGGCGGTTGAACTTCTGAATCATGCGCTGTCTATGGGCTACTTCGGGAACGAATATGCATACGGCTTGCTCGGCGATGCTTACCTGAAGCGCGGCGATGCTGCAAAGGCGGTTGAAATGTACAGAAAGTCGGACTCGATAGATTCTATTAAAAAAATTAAGTGATTGGGCAAATAGCACTTAAACCTTCAATGTCCCGAGGATCTCCTTCTCAATCTCCTCCTGCGTCCACTCCTTTCCTTTGTTTTTTCCAGTTTGATAAATCCCGACCAGTTTCTCGGCATAGCTCTTGGACTTCTCATATCCTGCCTTTCTGGCATTCTCCGCTATCCTCCAGTCGCCTGTTTTCCTGAACTCCAAATAAGCAGGAGCAATTTCCGAAAAGATTATCTTGCGGAAATCGGTTAGCAGCGCAACATAAAATCCAAGAGAACCTCTCTTTTTATTTGCGATTATGTATCGGAGCATCCCGTTTTCGTTTGTATCGCCGAGGATATCTTTCACGCTTCTCGCCAGAAGTTCCACCTTAGAATGCTGGAAGAGACAAACCAATTCATTCCATATTTTGTCAGGGAAAATTTTGTCGCTTGCCTCTCCAATCTCGTGGCGTATGTACGATTCGAGCTCTTCCTCGACAATTTTCTCCACACTTTCTGGAGTAATTTTTTCATTACTCACTCCATAATCTTCAAATGCGCATCTCAGAGCCTCGTTTTTTGTGATTTTAGATTCCTCCAGTTTTCCCCATATAAAGTATCTAATCGACTCCTTTCTGACGAGTATATCATTTCCCTGAAGCATTGCAAGTGCAGCAACCAAATCCCTCGCAAGCTCTTTCCCGGAAATGAAGATATTGTATCCGTCTTCTTTCCTTGCTCTGTCAAGCCGGGCAAGGAAAAAAGAAGGTCTCATCGCAGCTACGTAACCTGCGCCGTATAAAAATCCCTGCGGCAGCTCTTCATTTATCTTTTCAACGTCAAACGGATTGTGCAAAATTCCGTTTATTTCTATGTTTCTGAATTCTCGGT
>JBDRDL010000019.1:0-2082 GCA_043820925.1 Methanobacteriota archaeon
CAATCTGCTGGATGTAGTTCTTCGGAACGCCACCTCCAATAAAAACCACACCTGTCTTTGCAGACTTGTGTTTTATCTGCGCTATCTCATAATTATCTCTAATCGGGTCGAGAGTAACGTACGGCCTCCCTTCTTTTCTTCTCCTCAATTATTCAGCCTCTTCTTCAGCATTTCGAGCACTGTCTTGGCATCTGCCCTTCCTCTTGTTTTCCGCATGACCTGCCCTACAACAAAATTCAGCGCTTCGCTCTTACCATCGAGATAATCCTGTACAGCTTTTTGATTCTCTTTTATTGCCTCTTCCACAGCCTTCCCAACCACATCTTTCTCTGCGATTCTCTTAAGTCCTTTTTCTTCTATAACCTGCCAAGCCGGCTTATGCTCTTCGATAATACCTCTGATAACAAGTTCTCCACCGCTTGCTGTGATTTCTCCCGAATTCACCAATTTCAATATTGTAGTTATGTCCTCTGCTGTAAGACCGCTTTCAGAAAAAGTTTTGTTGTCAAAGTTTAATTTTTTCTTAATTATATGCCGGAAAAATGGAGCAGCGATTTGCGGGTCTACTTCCCTACATACTTCTTCGAAGGCATCCGCCATTTCAATCTCGCTTGTTATAGTCCATGCGTCATCTTTTTTGATTCCGTACTGCTTGATAAATCTCTGCTCTTTCAGGTGCGGAGCTTCAGGCATGATTTTTTTAATAGTCTCGATTTTTTCGTTCGTTATCACGAGCGGAGGAATATCAGGGTCTGGAATATAGCGGTAGTCCTCAGCCTCCTCCTTTACCCGCATTGTTTTGGTTATCATTTGAGCTTCTAGGAAAGCTCTCGTTTCACGCTTCACGGCAACTCCTCTGTTGCGCAAATTTTTCTGCCTTGTGATTTCGAATTTCAGCGCACGATAGGCACCTTTTACCGAGTTTATGTTTTTTATCTCGACCCTCGCCCCGCCTTCAAGGGAGATGTTTGTGTCCATCCTCATCGTGCCCCCTTCGGGGCGTACCTTCCCTGTGTAGGACAGTACTTTTGTTAATTCCCTGAGAAAATTTCTTGCGTCCTCTGGGCGGTATATCTCCGGGGCAGTAACAATTTCCACGAGCGGCACTCCAGAGCGGTTATAGTCAACCTTTCCTGTAATCGGGTCGTACTTTCCCGGGTCTTCCTCGAGGTGCACTTCCCAGATTCCCACCCCGTTAAGACTTCCGTTCTTGCCTATCGGCAGCGAGGTTCGCTGGTAGCCGGAGGGCAGGTCAGGATAATCGTAATGCTTGCGCTGGATGTAGATCGGTTCTTTAACAATCTCGCAGCTGAGCATAAGAGCAATCTCGACAGCAGCATCTATCGCTTCTTGGTTGACCGGATAGGGCTTTGCCCCAGGCATGCCTGTGCACACCTCGCACACATTGGTGTTGGGTGCAGCATCCCGATAGTTCGTCGGAGAATCGCAGTAGAGTTTTGTTTTTGTATTTAGCTGCTCGTGAATTTCGAAGCCGATTATTACTTTCATTTCAATCCCTCGTTCGCTCGTCGTTACACTCCTCGCTCACTCGCTCTTCCGCAAGGAAGATGGCATTTCTCGCCAGCTTCCTATCGGAATCTTGACCGATTGCTTCGCTCGACACAGATTCAAACGCATACATCACATTGAGAATCTTCTGCTCGCTCAGCGGCGTCCCCTGCAATTGCAGACCCACTGGTATTCCCTCAACTTCTCCTGCTTTTATTACGCCTCCTGGTATTCCTGCAAGGTTCGCGGGCACGGTCAAAACGTCATAGCCGTACATAACGAGAGGATTAGTGATTTTTTCTCTTAATTTATGCGGAAGTTTGGGCACCGTAGGACCTGCGATAACATCCACGTTCTTCAGGGCAGCGAGCAATTCTTGCTTAATCAGGCTGCGAAATTGCAGCGCTTTTTTGTAATATTTTCCAGAATATTCCTTCTGGCTTATGTATTTCCCGAGCAAAATCCTGCGCAAAACCTCTCTGCCGCAGACTTCTTCAATTTTGCAGCCGTAGCGGCGCCCGTCAAATTTTCGAGTCGCAGAGAAGAATTCAACAAAGACCGTGAGATAATAAG
>JBDRDL010000020.1:0-43536 GCA_043820925.1 Methanobacteriota archaeon
AAGGAGATTTAAGAAAAGAGAGTTCAAGAGCAATAAAATAAAGCCTGGAAGTTCAAAAAGGAAAAGGATGCTCGATATGGGTGGGTTTAGTACGTTCCGCTTCAAACTCACAAGTCTTTTGAATAAAATTCCCAAAGAATCCGACAGGCACCCCATATTTGCCTCTGTTTATTCTAAGGCTTCAAACATTGGTATCGAAGAGGCTGAGGAATTCATAAACACCAAAGTAGAGGAAGAGATAATCACCAAAGACCTTTCCATTGAAATTATTGCTCTTCTGAACATGTACGGCAGGTACAGGTAAAATGACGCCCCGTACTTCATTCCGGGTGTGTGGCTAGGGCTAAACTTTTTATCTCTGATGGGTAGAAAAATAGGTAGTGCATTCATTCTGAAGGAATGAGCGCATGAGTGACATTCATGCCATTCCGCAAGGAAGATGGTGTGTATGCCATCTTTCTGACGAAATCTCGTTCCTACAAAAACGAATGCCGAGGTAGCTCTTGCGAAAGCAAGGCGTCCTACCTTTCGGTAGTGCCGAGGTAGCCTAGCCCGGCAAGGCGGTAGATTCGAGATCTACTTCTCGCCATGCGAGAGCGCAGGTTCAAATCCTGCCCTCGGCGCTATAGCCCTTTTTGGAAAAAGTGCTATCACCCCAAAAACCCGAAAGCAACGTCAATAGTTTCTTTTCCCGAGGATTTTCTTTTCCAAAGAAAAGGCTCCGCATGGTTCAAATCCTGCCCTCGGCGTCTTTTTCTTTTGTGTAGATGTTTTTCACCTCGTTCCTTAACAGAATTTTGAAAATTAACTTTGCCGCAAGGATTTGGGTATAGCTGTCGTAGAGCGGTGCAACCTCGACCAAGTCAAGGCCTACGAGCTTTATTTGTCTCAGGAAGTCCAGGCAGTCTACGAATTGCGAGTAGCTAATCCCGGGGGGCTCTGGATTGCAAACACCCCTTGCTTCCTTTGGGTCGAAGACATCCATATCAAGTGAGAGATAGACCGCTTTTCCCCTGACGACTTTTATTATTTTCTCAGCCAGCTTATCGTCGCAGTCCTTGAAATCTATAAATTTCAGACCGAGTTTCCTGGCATCTTTGAGCTCTTCCTTATCTGCACTTCTGACTCCTACAACAAGAACGTTCTCATATCCGATGAGTTCTCCAACACGCCTTACAACGCAAGCATGCGAAAATTTCTCGTTCATGTATTCGTTGCGGAAGTCGAGGTGTGCATCGAAGGCTAGGAAGAACGGCTTTTTATCATAAGCGCTGAGCACGCAGTAAGAGATTGTATGCTCCCCGCCTGCGCAAACTGGTATTGCGTTGCTTTTCAAAATCTCTCTGACACAATCTTTAACCCGCATCAGAGTTTCGCTGAAATTTCCAAAGCTAACATCAGCGTCGCCGCAGTCGCAGAGCCTTATGTCTAGGAGGTCGAAATCCTCAAGCAGGTCGTAGTCTTCGATTTCTCTGGAGGACTCTCTTATCGCACCCGGCGCAAGTCTGGAGCCTACCCGATAGCTCTCGCTGCTGTCGTAAGGTATCCCTAAAAAAGCATACTTCGCTTCGCTTAATTTCAATTCCCGCCTTCCAAATGTGAAAGGAGAAGAAAACATCATCTTACCCGCATTATTTTCTTCTTGCCCGCTACCTCTATATATTCAACCTCTGCTCCCTCTACCAGAGTACCCTTAATATCCTCCGGGCTCGGCTTTGGAAGCTCAAAGGTCTCATAGGTATCTAGACCCATGAGCTGGACAACATTTCCCATGAAGGCAAGCACTTGGGCAGACTTTCGCTCTATCATGGGCACCTCTACCTTCGATTCTGCAGGACTCACAAAGCTTCTTTTCTGGTTATCCAGAATTCCCATTCCCTCAACCCTTGCCTTTGCTGAGCCGTGCTTTCCTGTCTTCGCAGTCTGTATGCTCATTACTTTGCAGGGCTCTCCGTCAATCATAACAAATTTTCCCACTTTTAGCTCCTTAACTTCTACTACTCTTGTGTTCATGTCCTGCCTCCACTAATCTTATAAGTCAAGAACTTATATACCTTTTCTTTATGCTAGAAATATGCAGGGAAATAGCAGATGAAGTTCAGACTGCTGTTAAACCTATCGCAGGCGTTGCAAAGGCTGAGAAAATCGATGCAGTCGCAGAAGAGACAGTGCTCAGGTTCCTCTCAGAAACAGAAATACCTATGCTGGTAGTGAGCGAAGAATCCGGCAGGGTTATGCTCGGCGGAGCTCCTGAGTACATATGCATTCTTGACCCTGTGGACGGCTCTTTCAACGCTGCCCACGGCATTCCTGTTTATTCCATTTCCATAGCTTTTGCAAGATATAGACCTAACGCAACTTTGCAGGACGTTGAATTGGGTTTAGTGAAAAACCTAGCTACCGGCGAGGTATTTGAAGCCGTGAAGGGAAGAAAATCTACCTGCGACAGTAAAAATATAAGTACTTCGCAGAGGGAGGATTTAGGTACAAGTACCCTCTGCGTTTATCTTCAGAAGGATGTAGAAGAAATAAGGCTGCTGCAAAAGCTGAAAGGAGTAAGAGCGCTTGGGAGCGTGGCGCTCGAGCTGTGCTATGCTGCGAGAGGAGATTATGAGGGTCTCGTCGACCTGCGCAGTTGCCTGAGAAACATCGACATAGCGGCAGGAAAATTAATCATCGAGGAAGCTGGAGGAGTTGTTTCAGACGAATACGGCAAAGCTCTAAAAACAGGTATACACGAAGTGACTACTCTTTCGATTGTAGCGAGTGCAAATAAAGAGCTGCATAAAAAAGTTCTGGGGGCTATAAGGAGAAAATGAAAAAAATAAGTCTCGTGGTAAAAGATTCAAAGAAACCGCTAAAATTAGCTGAGAAAATCGAGAAATATCTTACCTCAAAAGGCATTGAAGTATGCTACAATGCTGCTGGCGATGCAATAATCGCCATGGGCGGGGACGGAACTATTTTGAGGGCAGTTTCTTTGGTACGGAATAAACAGATACCTATTCTTGGCATAAATTTCGGCACAACAGGCTTTCTTACAGAAGTTAATCCAGGAGAATGGAGGGCTGCAATAGACAGGTTGTTGAGCGGAAATTATGCAATCGAAGAGAGAGTTAAGCTGCGAGTTGAGATTAACCGCAAAAAAATAGGAGATGCTCTAAACGAAGCTGTTGTCATTACCTCTGCCCCAGTTAAGATGCTTCACTTGCAGGTCTCTGTAGACAGAAAGAGTGCCGGAATAATGAAAGCGGATGGGCTGATAATCGCTACTCCAACCGGCTCTACAGCATATTCTTTTTCCTGTGGAGGTCCAATGGTGGATGAAAGAGTAAACTGCCTTATAATAACTCCAATCTGCCCGTTTGAGAGAGGAGCACATTCGTTAATAGTGCCGCAGAACTCGGAAGTGGAGGTAAAGCTTGTGAAGCCTGGGAAAGAGGCAGTCGTTGTGATGGATGGGGAGTATAGAAAAAAGTTAAGCTGCGACGACGAAGTAAGCTTTACGACTTCAAAAAATAAAGCATATTTTGTTAAGCTGCGGAAAGACTTCTACGGGAGAGTAAGGGAGAGGCTATGAAGCTCGTCCTAGACGCCTCTGCGCTCCTGAGCGGCTTCCGGCCTGGCAACGAGTGCTACACGGTTCAGGAAGTAATTGACGAAGTCAGGGAAAAGAACGCAGAGCTCAGAGTTAGTCTAAGTCTAAGAGAGGGCTCCTTAAAGCTGGTTGAACCTCAAGAAAAAAATTTGCTGGAAATAAAAAGGGCTGCTGTGGAATCTGGAGATATTGTCAAGCTTTCTGAGACAGATATCAAGTTGCTTTCGATAGCTCTTCACTTCAAGAAAAAGCGCTCTAAACCAGTAATAATCACAGACGACTACAACATTCAAAATTTAGCAAGCAGGCTGGGCATAGAGTTTTCACCGACAACTGAAGGAGAAATTAAAAAAATTCTCACCTGGAAGAAGATTTGCAGGGGCTGCGGAAAGAGATTCCCGATAGAATATCACGGCAATTGCGATGTTTGCGGCACAAGAGTAAGTAAAATAAGTGCAAAGGAAACAAATTTATAAGCGAATATACATAGGGATGGGCATGAAAAACATTACAGAGCTCATGCAGAAGGCGCACGAACTTAAAGAGAAAGGATTTACCACAGGCGAAATCGCAGACGAATTGAACATCTCCAGAGAAACAGCTCTATGGCTGGTTACGAGAGAAACTGAAGCAGAGAAAAAAGTTCCAAGAGATATATACATAGACTGGAGCGTAGCAGGCTCCAATCCTGCTATTTTAAAGCATCTTTCCCTGGCTCTCTCAGACCTGATAAAAGCGATGATTAAGGAGAATAACCTCCCGCAGCCAGAAGTTATAGCAGGAATCGCTGAGAGCGGAATACCGATAGCAACGATAATCGCAGAAGATATGAACGCTTCGCTCAGTGTAATTCGCCCTATAAAGCATATGTGGGGGCCTGACAAAAAGTCAAAGCAGGCAGGTTTTATTCTTTCGAATTTTTCACAGGTGAAAGGGAAAAACGTAGTCATAGTCGATGACATCGCTACGACGGGCACTACTATAAAGGATACAATAAAACTGCTTGATGAAAAGGGTGCAAATCCTCTCGCAGCAGTAGTGCTAATCGACAAAAAAGGAATCAAAAGCATCGAGGGCAAGCCAGTCAAGGCATTGGTCAGCGTGGGCATTGTAGAAGACCTCAAGTAGAAGGGATGCTTGGTGAAGCGGAGTGGAAGTGCGAATGGAGAGGCTGTGCTCAGCGAACATCTAAACATGATAGACAGGGAAATCAAAAAAAATTTTGAAAATCGAATTTTCCCAAGACCTCTCTATGACATGATGAAGTACCACCTCGGCTGGTTGGACGAAAATTTAAAAGAAGCGCATCAGTACCGTGGCAAGCGCTTCAGACCCACGCTTTGTTTACTGACCTACAATGCGCTCAGTGGAGTTTATGATAAAGCTCTGCCAGCTGCAGCTGCCATAGAACTCATACACAACTTTTCTTTAATACACGACGACATAGAGGACATGGACGAGGAGCGGCGGCATAAACCAACAGTATGGAAGCTCTGGGGCATTGCGCAGGCTATAAACGTCGGAGATGGAATGCACGTGCTTGCGAATCTCGCTGCGCTCAGGCTGAAAGAGATGAATGTCACCTCTTCAAAAATAGTAGAAGTTCTGGAGATTCTCAACAGGAGCATAATAGATTTATGCGAGGGGCAGTATCTGGACATGTGTTTTGAGGACAAGCTGGATATAACAACAAAAATGTACCTTGAGATGATTTCGAGAAAAACTGCTTCTCTCGTCGAAGCATCTACGCTGATTGGAGCTACTCTTGCTACAGAAGATGAAAAAGTAGTTGAGCACTTCAGGAAATTCGGCAGAAACATTGGGACCGCCTTCCAAATAGTCGATGATATAATAGGGATATGGGAGAAAAAAACAGGCAAACCAAAGGCAAGCGATATTAGGAATAAGAAAAAAACGCTGCCGATATTATATGCCTTTGAAAAAGCCTCAAAGAAAGAAAGAAGGCTGCTCGTTCAAACTTTTAAAAAGGAGAAATTGAGCGAGGATGATATAAGCAATGTTCTGGAGATTCTAGAAAACGTTGCTGCTTATGAGTACTCAAAAAACATTGCAGAAAGCTATGAGAGCAGAGGACTGGAGGAGTTATCCAGCACCGGAATTGAAAATGAAGCAATGAAAAAATTGAAAATGCTGGCAGAATTTCTGGTGAAGAGGAAGTATTAAATCTTAAAGTAATGCGAGATTTCATCAAGCGCCTTTCTCAGGGAATCTCTATCTCCCGAGATAATCACGTACTGCTTTCCCTGAGGCTCGACTGCTACCTTACATCTCTTTGCTATCTCCTCAAATTCCTTAATACGCAAGGTTCTGGGAAGCGATATTCTCGCCCACTTTTTGCCCTTCGGCGCAGCAGGATAGAATTTTGACTTCCAGATTGAGAATTCTCCTATTTTTTCTCCTTCCGCAGCTTTTTTTAGCTCTCTGCTCCACTTTTCAGAAAATTTTTTACCGAGTGGTTCTGCTTTTACAAAAATTTCTTTCTGCGCTTCAAGGAGCATTCCCTCCACCACTGGCAGCTCTTTCTCTGCATGCTCGTGCCTGCGCTCGTTCAGAATAGACTTCGCAGACCTGAGCAGTTCAAAGGCACTGTCCAAGCTGACTCCTGCCTTTCTCGCTTCGACTGCCATTTTCATCGTCGCAATCCAAGTTTGCTCAATTTCTTTCATGAATAAATATATATAATCGCAGGCTAATTTAAAGTTTAGGGAGAAGTGAAAAATGGTAACTGGAAAAGTAAAATTCTTTAACAGGACGAGAGGCTTTGGCTTTATTCAGCAGGAGCAGGGCGGAGATGTGTTCGTTCACGAGAGCGGAATCGTGGGCGGACCGATTGCAGAAGGCGATAAAGTAGAGTTTGACATCGAACAGGGCGAAAAAGGACCAAAAGCCAAGAACGTTAAAAAAATTTAAAGCACCTCTTTTTTTGCTTGCTCTGGTCCATCTGCCTTTTTGATTATTTATAATTAATAATCATGAAGTTAAAAAAATAATATAGACTACTATTGCTGAGAGAAGGAGACGCAGCATGGCTGAAAAACCAAGAGTAGGCGTTTATATTTGCGACTGCGGAGTAAACATCGCAGGCGTTGTCAATAATCCAGAGCTTACGAAGTATGCCGAAAAGCTGGGCGATGTCGTTCTTGCTAAAGAGTACAAATTCATGTGCGCAGAGCCAGGGCAAAAAATGATTAAGGACGACATAGAGGAACACAGGCTGAATCGAATTGTCGTAGCTGCCTGCTCGCCTAACATGCACGAAGCTACTTTTAGGGAAGCATGCAAGGAAGCAGGGCTAAATCCTTTCTTATTCGAAATGGCAAATATTAGAGAGCAGTGCTCCTGGGTTCACATGAAGGAGAAGAAAAAAGCGACGCAGAAGGCAAAAGATTTATTGAGAATGGCAGTTGCAAGGGCAAGACTGCTCGAACCACAAGAAGAAGTAAAAGTTAAAGTCAGGAGGAGCACGCTGGTTATCGGCGGCGGCATAGCAGGCATACAGGCTGCACTCGACCTTGCAGACATGGGCTACAAGGTTATACTGGTTGAGAAAACTCCTTCTCTCGGAGGCAAGATGGCACAGCTTGACAAAACCTTTCCGACGATGGACTGCTCGCCGTGCATACTTACTCCAAAAATGGTATCGGTCGGCAGGCATCCGAACATAGAGCTTCTCACTTATTCCGAAGTAAAGGAAGTCGAAGGTTATGTTGGAAATTTTAGAGTTAAAATAGAGAAAAAGCCGAAGTACGTTAACAAAAACTGCACAGTCTGCGACTTGTGCACTCAGGTTTGTCCGATTGAGGTTCAGAGCGAGTTCAACGCCGGTATAGGAACTAGAAAAGCAATATACGTGCCGTTTCCTCAGGCGGTGCCGCTGATTTATACAATTGACGCAGAGAGCTGTATAGGCTGCGGCATGTGCAAAAATGTGTGCGAGCCAGATGCTATAGATTATGACATGAAGGCTGAGATTATAGAGAGAGAAGTGGGTACCATAATCGTCGCAACAGGCTATGAAATTTTCGATGCAGCGAGAAAAGAGGAATATGGTTATGGAAGACACGCAAATGTGATAAATGGCTTAGAATTCGAGAGATTCGTAAGTGCCGCAGGTCCGACAGGAGGAAAGCTGAAGAGACCTTCAGACAGCAAGGAGCCGAAGAGAATAGGCTTTATACAGTGCGTGGGCTCCAGAGACGAAAAAACAAACAAATACTGCTCCCGTGTATGCTGCATGTATGCGATTAAAAATGCAAGAATCTACAAAGAAAAACATCCTGATGCTGAGATTTACATCTTTTATATCGATATAAGAACCTTCGGCAAGGGTTACGAGGAATTCTATAAAATTGCTCAGGATGAGTATGGCATAAAGTTCATAAGGGGAAGACCGGGCGAGGTAACCGAGGACGCAAAAACAAAAAATTTAGTCGTCCGGGTGGAGGATACTTTTCTTGGAAGACCCCTGGAAGTGGAGCTGGATTTAGTCGTGCTCTCGGTCGGAATGGAGCCTCCCAGAGATGCGGGAGAAATTCAAACGATGCTTCGCGTATCTCGAAGCGCCGACGGTTTTTTCTTGGAAGCGCACCCTAAGCTGAGACCGGTAGATACCCTTACAGAGGGAGTATTTCTAGCAGGTGCAGCGCAGGGTCCGAAGGATATTCATGATTCAGTAGCACAGGGCAGCGCAGCAGCAGCGAGGGCAGCAATACCGATGGCGAGGGGTGAAGTGGAAGTGGAACCAATTCTTGCAACCGCTGATAATGAGCTGTGCATAGGGTGCAGGCTGTGTGAGAAAGTCTGCAATTTCGGAGCTGTCGAGATCGTGGAAAGAAAAGCTAAAGTAAGCGAGGCTCTATGCACAGGATGCGGAGTCTGCGCTGCGGCATGCCCTACTGCTGCGATGCAGATAAAACATTTCAAGGACGAGCAGATTCTGGCTATGATTGAAGCTGCATTCGGGGGGGAGTAGCACGGCAAAATTCGAGCCTAAGATAATAGGTTTTCTGTGCAACTGGTGCAGCTACATTGGCGCAGACCTAGCTGGCGTCTCAAGAATGCAGTATCCGCCGAACATGAGGGTAATAAGGGTAATGTGCAGCGGCAGGGTAGATCCCTCCTTCGTGCTGAAAGCATTTGCGGAGGGTGCGGATGGGGTTATGGTGACCGGCTGCCATCTAGGGCAGTGCCACTACATGACAGGTAACTACAGCACAGAAAAAAGAATCAAAATGCTCCAGACGCTCCTAGTAGACATCGGCATAGAAAAGGAGAGGCTAATGCTGAAGTGGATTTCTGCTGCGGAAGGAGAGATATTTGCAAATACTGTAAAAGAATTTACAGAAACGATAAGAAAGCTGGGACCAAGCCCGCTGAAAATTAAGAAAAGCTAGACAAAATCCAGCCACGCCTTGTATTTTTCGTCTTTTCCTTTTGTAATTTCAAAAAATTTGTCCTGAATTTTTTTAGTTATCTTGCCAGGCTTTCCAATTTTGTATCCATCTATCTCTCTAATCGGCGTCAGTTCGGCAGCGGTGCCCGTGAAGAAGACCTCGTCTGCCGTGTAAAGCGAAGCTCTCGTTATGTCTGTCTCGACGACTGTGTAGTCCATGTCTCTTGCAATAGTTATTACCGAGTCCCTGGTGATTCCCTTCAATATGCTCGCATGCTCTGGCGGAGTGTATATAACTCCATCTTTGACGAGAAATATGTTCTCTCCGGGTCCTTCTGAAACAAAGCCTCTGTAATCTAGCAGGATTGCTTCGTCACAGCCAGAATTGAGCGCTTCTATCTTAGCGAGAATAGAATTCACATACTGTCCGGTAGCCTTTGCCAGGGGCGGCAGGGTATTCGGGCTGATTCTCTGAAACGATGAAATTTTTGTTTTAATGCCGTTCTTTAAGCCCTCCTCGCCAAGATAAGTCCCCCAGGACCAGACAGCTATTGAAACATCGATAGGGCTCTTGAGTGGATTTAACCCCATTTCTCCATAACCGCGGAAAGCTATTGGTCTTATGTAGCATTCTTCTAAACCGTTGGCTTTTATCAGCTCTTTTGTAGCTTTTGATAACTCCTCCACAGAGTAAGGCAGCTCCATGAAATAGAGCTTAGCAGAGTTTTGCAGCCTCCGCATGTGCTCCTTTAGCCTAAAAACAGCAGGTCCTTTGACAGTTTTGTAGCACCTTATTCCTTCAAAGACTCCAGAGCCGTAGTGCAGCGCATGCGTAAGAACATGAATCTTGGCTTCTTTCCAGTCTACGAGCTTCCCGTTCATCCATATTTTCTTGACTTCGTGAATCGGCACAATTTCGACTCCACAGCATTAACTCTTCTTATTGGTTAGGGGCATTAGCTTATAAATTTTTTTATTAAGTCTTTTCCCTCGAGAAAAGGAAGCCCGCGCTTTCTGGCGTATTTTCTCGCTTTCTCAAAAGGCAGCGAATTTCCGTCATTGCCGAGCATTTCGCATATAGTCGCTACTGGCGTTAAACCTGCGAGCTCCATTAGCGCAACACTGAGCTCGGTGTGCCCTTTGCGCTTCAATAGCAAATTATCAGCAGCTCTGAGCAGCGCAACATGCCCGGGAGACCTGAAGTTTCTTCCGAATTCTCCAGGTCTATGGCCGTTGAGTGCATTATCCGCAACCTTTGCCAGCTCTCTTATTGTGAGCGACCTGTCATTGTCTGTTATTCCAGTGAAAGTCTTCCTGTGGTTTATGGTAATCGAGAAAGAGGACTTTTCATCATAGGGTATGTCGTTCGCTTTCAGCTCTTCAAAGACTTTATACTTCTTGCCCACATGCTTCCAGATATCTACAAGGAAAGGAATCTTAAGCCTGCCAGCAATTTTTGGGTGCACTGCAACGCAGATTAAACCTCCACCCTCTTTTCTCATAGTGCGTATATGCGAGGGCGTGGTAAATTCTCCGGCGACAACTATGTCAGTCTCCTCTTCCCTGCCCTTTGCGTCGTATATAAGCACTGCTTCGCCTCCCTTCAGCGCTTCTATTGCTTCGTTTATTTTACTCATCGCAACACCTCAACTCTAACTATAACTACATCGCCGTCCTTTAATTTTGCGGCATCCCTGATTTTCCTCGGCGCAATGACTTCGAGGGAATTGAATCCATAGTGAGACCTCGCAGGAATTACAACTGCTCCTTCGACGCCTTCTATGGTTGCCCTGAAGCACTTCGCAGGACCAAAGGTTCTGTTGTTGTAGGCAAATCCTTCTATCACAATGCCCTCAAAATCCTGCAGCGCCTGCTTGAGCTTTACGTCCTCGCTGGATTTTAACCTTAGGTTCAGGGTACCCGGGTAAGGCTCAAAGCCGAGCTTTTGAACGAACTGGCTTTTATAGCCCGGGATATTCATGTAGTATCTTCCTTCTCCTATTCCGGAAGTTACCTCTCCGCTTATACTATAAACAGATGGCTTCGCCATCTCAAATACCTTATTTAAGTCAGAATATACCTGCCTCAGCATTGCAATCCCTTTTGGAGCTATCCTTACCTTCTGCCCTTTCGGCAGGATTTCTCTCGATATGTAGCCCTCGCTTTCAAGCTCTTTAATTCTCCTCGACGCAGTCTGCTGGGAAGTTTTCAAATCCTTTGCGAGCTGAAACGAAGATATCTCAACCATCCTTTCGCAGCACCCGTGCTTTGCGAGAGATAGCAGCGCAATCAACTCCATTGCAGAAACCTACATGCTACTCATTTTTAAGTTGCTAATCAAATTTGAGAAAGAAGTATATTAAGGTTTTGGTCGAGCCCTTTTGAATCCACTCGTTTTCTACGTTCGAAAAAAGGCTATCAACCGTACAGCTTTATAACGCCTTTTATATCCCCGCATTCCAAGGTCTGCTTTTTGGTTTCTTCCAGGCTGCTGTAGCCGTACATTGTCTGCTCTGCGTCTTTGGTTGCGTATAAGTCTCCTAAACCAGCGCCATGACCAATCTCATGGGTAGCGATGTTCTGCACATCCATTTTGTCAGCGTTGCCGTCGGTCACCCATCCATAGTTTGTGCTGAGCGTGATATCAAACTCGACTATGGTCTTCGTAACAGTGTTGTACCAGAGTGAGGTTACTGCGATTATGCCTGGGTCTAAACTACTCCAAACAACTGTATTTTTTCCATCCAAATCGGCAGCTTGAGCTGCAGTCAGCGCTGGAGCATCAAATAAGTCAGGGGTAACTCTAGCATCCCAGGCCTCTGAGGACAGAAAAGCTGCATTCGTAACGTTTTCAGCGGCAACTCCGCTGCCCTCTGGATTGACCTCATAGGGCACTGGAAAGGTCTTCCATCTAATCCCCCCTGACAAAAGCTTGTAGCTACAAGAGCTTGTAGTGCCTCCTCCGCCAGGCTTAGCCTTCTTTTCGTAGTGGATGAATATAATTTTCTCGATGTACGGTGGTTTGTCATCCGGTCTTGCAGCTTGGGCTATCAATAGCACTGAGAGCAGAAATAGCACCGGCACAGCTATAGCGAATATCTTTTTATACATTTTTCCCACCTGCTTTTTAAATTTTCAAGAATAAATATTTTTCTACTCGCTGTACAAATTTTCTTTCGGATAGACGACTATTCCCTCGTCGCTCGTGCTCATCAGGCAGATATTCTGGCTGTGCTTTGTGCCCCTCATTTTCAGAATTTCCAAGCCACGAACTCTCTTGCTGCCGAGTTTAATGTTATACAAGCCTATTACGCCCTGAGAAACGAATTCCTCAACGCCGAACCTGCTCATGCCCTTGCGACCTTCCGGAGTTTCCGTGGTTATCATGGAAGTTGCCCCAAGCTCGCTTAGCAGCAATACAGTCGACAAAACTTCCTGCCTTACCATAAAACTTTTTTCTAAGTGCAGCGATAGAGCGCTTATGGAATCGAGGACGACTCTCTTTGCCTTTGTTTTTTCAACCTTGTCTTTTATTATTTCCCTTAGAAAGTCCATTGAAAATTCTCCTTCCCTGAAGCCTTTCTCTGTCTTAAATGTAAATCTGCCCTTCCTCAGGTTTGCACTTGTAACGAATTTAGTCGGTACGACGCTAAGAATATTGACTCTGCTCAAGTCCCAGCCGTATTTCGAAAAGTTTTTAACTAAGTCTTCTGGTTTTTCTTCCAGACTTATAAACACTCCGGGTTCGTTGTATTTCACAGCACCGTTATATAAAAACTGCATCGCAAAGGTGCTCTTTCCGGTTCCGGGCCCACCGGAAATCAAGACGGTGTGCCCTTTGGGTATCCCCCCGCCAATCATCTCATCCAGTCCTGGAATACCTGTCAAAGTCCTTTCAACCATAGCTAGATATAGCAGCACGGTAATATAAAAAACTATTTATGAAATGTAGTGAAATTGGTTAAGGGGTGATTGACTTGCCTCAAGCATGGTATTTGCTGTCTTCAAATATACTCTGGTTTGCAATAACGCTGCTCTGCTACATGTGCTATAAAACGAGAGAAAAATGGAGACCTGAGTCGCTGTACTGGAAGTTCTGGATACTTGCTTCTCTGCTGTTCTTCGGCAGGGGGCTGATATTCTGGTTATACGGCGACTGGACTGAAGTAATATCGTACATGCTCGGAATAATCTCTGCGATTTTCATGGCATCAGGTTTTTATGCGCTGTACGCTTCTTTTTTCGGCGAGGAGAGAAAAAACATTCTCATCTACCTGCCTCTGGCAGTTTTGGTTGGTATTCCATTCCTGCTCGGGCTCGGATATGGAGCAGGCAGCATTGGATATATCTATCGCTCGGCTGAAAATCTAACTTGGATAATTTCCAGTCTGCTGATAATGTTCTATGTTTTGATGCTTGCAGTTAAGCTCAGGGGCGGAATGGTGTGGGCTATGTTTCCAGCAGTAATAGCTGCATACTGCGCAGGTGCATGGAATATTCTCACATTCGCTGAAATCGTCGGCGGCATAATACCCTACGGCATTGCGAATGTGATTGAGATATTCTTCGGCATTGCAGTTGGTGTTACGTTCTTCTCATTCTACGCTACTCTACACGAAATGGCGCCTCCTGCGTACAAGATACTGGAAACAAAACCAGAAGCTGCTTAGAAAACAAGATTCCGTGAGGAAGCTGGCGAGAAATGCCATCTTCCTTGCGGAAGGGTCAAGACCGAGGAGAAACGAGCGCAGTGAGTTTCGACGAAGGGATTGAAAAAGGACAGATACCAAGGAAAGCCAGCCTTATCTTCACATTCCTGACTTTCGGCATAATTTTGGGCATGGTTATTTTGTACTACAATTCTACTGTAGCTTACTGGCAGGACGTATCTTTTCAAAGACAGCAGGAGATAAGCGCTTTGGTGAAAGAGCTGAGCACTGCCAAGGAAGAGCTGACAAAAGTTCATGCAAATCTAAGTCTCAGACAGGAGGAGCTGAGTATAAAGGAGAAAGAGTTAGAGGCTGTAAAGAGAGAGCTTGTTACAAAAAAATTGCTGGCGCTGCCTCCGGGAATGGACGAGCACTACAGCGAGATAAGGAGAGAGTATTTCGATAAATTCAGGTACTCTTACTGGGACGTAATTAGCTTCTATGCGATGATGGTGCTGCACGATACCGGGCAGATTCCGATAGGAAGCTGGCGAGAAATGCCATCTCCCTCACGGAAGGGAGATATAGAGAATGGAGGGAAATTCAAGACTAAATTTGGAATCGAAGCTTCCAAACTCAGCGCAGAAAAATTGAGAGAGATTATAAGAGAAATACCTGGCTACGAGGACTTAACAGGGAGGGAAAAAATACCCAGGTATAGAGAGGCTGTCAGAGAAAGAAATGCTGAAGCATTCAACAACTACGTTACTAACAATATAACCTATCTGGAAGAGAGCGACTATCCGAGATTCCCGCTTGAGACTCTCGCCTATGGAATGGGAGACTGCGAGGATAAGGCAATGCTGCTTGCGGCGCTGCTTGAGACTGGGGGATACGAAGCTGGTTTACTGCTAATATATGATGCAGAAAACAAATTCTTCCATCAGGCTTTAGCTGTCAGAGACGAGAACGAATGGGCAAGGGTGAAGTTTAAATTCAAAGGCTACGAAGCTATGGGGCGCACCTGGATTATACTCGACCCTACATGGAAAACTGAGTTTGGGGAGCTGCCGGAATGGACGAATTACTACAAAATTCCCGGCGGCATTGAAATACCGCCATATAAATACGTGTTTTTGCCTGTCGATGCAGATAAGCTAAAATACCGTTAGGTAGGCGCAAGGCAATTCGGTCTTGCTCACGCAAGAGGTTCTTTTAGTTAAGTAACTTAAACCCATTCTTAACTTCAAATGGCACCCAATTTGGGTCAGAGGGGATACCTTTGAGATGATGTATCCGCAGCTTTCTTTCGAGTTTTTCGTCCTCCTTGAACTCCATCTGGATAAAGCCGTCGACTAAATAAACGAGCGTGTTAACGAGCTGCGGGTCGTGCACTCCATCCTGCAGGACGTAAAGCACAAACCCGTAGTCAGACTTAACCCTCGAAGACAGCACCTGAAAAAATTTTGTCATAGCAGTTTGAGGGTTGTGCAAAAAGAGCGGCGAGACAGAATAAAAGAAAATTCTTACAGGCTTGCCGAGCTTCTTAACAGCCCTATCCAGGTTAATGCTTATTTCGTTGAGATTTGCTGGATTTTCTACGAAAAAGCCTCCATACTTCTCACCGACTGACCAAGAAAAACAGTCGATGAAGATCAGCTTCTTGTCCTCGTATTCTTCTAAATTTAAGCCGATTTTTTTTGCCCTCGCCTTTATGTCGTTCGGGCTCTGCTCGGTCGTTATGTAAATAATTTTCTCCCCTTTTTCAAGATAGTAGCCAATCATGTCTAGGCAGTACTCAAACTTCCCTACCCCGGGCGGTCCTGCAAGGAGAATTGTATAACTTTTAGGGAATCTTTCCTTCATTTATTTCCCTACCTTTTTTGGAATGTTTTTCAGCAACCATTCTACGGTGCTCAGCAGCTTTTCCATTATAATTGGTTTGTTTATGTGGGCATTGCAGTGCGCATACTCGAAGCTTCTCCCCTTGTCCTCGTCTGTGGATTTGACTGTAAGCATTGCAACTGGAATTGACTTCGTCGCTTCATCTTCCTTGATTTTCTTGCAGACGTCCCAGCCGAGTATATCAGGCATCATCACGTCAAGCAGAATCAGGTCTGGCTTTTCTTTCTTCAGCTTCTCCAGGCATTCCCTGCCGCTGTATGCTCCTATAACATCATAGCCAGCTTTTCTGAGCATCTTTCCAACTACTGCGACAACATCCGGCTCGTCATCCACGACCATTATTCTCATTTTATCGCTCCATTTCGCAAGAAAGGTGGTGCTTGCGCGAGCAAGATTCCGTTAGGAAGTTGGTGTGTATGCCATCTTCCTAGCGGAAAACCGAAGTGTTTTGCGCCTACCTTCGGTAATGCCATCTTCCTCACGGAATCTACTTCTTCATGTAAACAACCCTCTGCGGGAAGGGAATTTCAATGCCGTTTGCGTCAAACGCGCTTTTTATTCTCTCCCGTATGTCAGAGGAAACTGCTCCTCTTATTCTGACGTCGTCCACGTAAAACTTAACCTTCAAAAGAATTGCAGAATCTCCAAACTTGCCTGTGCCCACCCTCGGCTCCGGCTCCTGCAGAAGGTGCGGATTTTCCTTTGCGTACTTCTTAATCGCGTTTAAAATTATCTCCTTGGCCTTCTGTATGTCAGAGCTGTAGCTTATTCCTATGTCTTCGAATTCAACCACGATTTCGGAACCGAGTAAGTCATAATTTTTGACTTCAGTGCTCAAAAAAATTGAGTTCGGTATCGTAATTATCTCGTTGTTCGGAGTTTTAAGCTTGGTGCTTATCAGTCCAATATCCTGAACATCTCCTGTGTATTCTCTGACCTCGATTCTGTCTCCGTAGTTAAAAGGTCTTGAAACGACGATGTACAAGCCGGAAACAAGGTTGCTCATGAAGCTCTGCGAAACGAGTATTAACACAGCACCGACAATGGTTGTTGAAATAGCCAGGTTGGTTATTGCGCCTCCGATGTGCAGTGCAATGAAAATAAACAATATGAATAATATTATCTTGGCTGTATTCTCAAGACTCCTTGTCTTCTGCAGGGGTATGTCGTTCTTCCTGGCATACGCTCTCACCTTAGAAAGTGCGTACAGGTAAATTACGAAGAAAAAAACTGCCAGCGCTGCCACCTCAATAATTCTTAACACGGTCGGGTCAATCTGAAATTGCATTTTCTCGCCTCATTTAAAAGGGGAAATATGTCTTCTTGATTTTGCGCTCCTCTGACTCCAATTTTTCCTCAAGCTCATACCTCATCCTTCCGTACTCCCTCTTGGAAAGCCCGCCCTGTGCATAGCGCAGCTCAAGTTTTCTGAGCTCTCCTTCTATCTCCCTTATTTTGGCTGTCTTTCTGGTAACCTTAATCTGAGCTTTTTCTAATTTCGTTTGTTTGCCCTTCCACCAAGTAAAAATTGTACCGCACGCAAGCAAAACCAGAACTCCTGCCGCAATCGCAGCCATCACCCTCGTTCTCTCCTTTATTTCCAAAATGCTTTTTTCTGCCATCTCGCCAGCTTTGCTGCTCATCTCAGTATCACCCAGTTCAGCAAAGAGTACTTTAGAACCAGAAAAAGCATCTCTGGCTTTCTCATATTCCCCTCTATTAAAAGCTGCCTCTGCTTCAGCATATTTCGAATACGCCAGCACATACTTTTCTATTTTTTCTAGGAGAACTGCAAGTTCTCGGGCTTTCTGAGAATTTCCGAGGTCAGCGAATATCTGCTTTGCCTGAAAAATCGCATCCCTCGCCTTTGCAAAATCCCTGCTTTTAAACTGCTCGCTTCCAAGGGCAAATAAATCCAGCGCCTCGCTGCCCCTGCTGGATTTTAATATCATTTCCTCTGATTTTTTAATCATCTCCGCATCGTTGAGCGCAGCGAATTTTTTCTTGGCATCCTCAAACGCTTCTTTTGCCTTTCTGTACTCTCCGGCATTGAAATATTTTGTAGCCTCATTGAATTGAGAAATGCCGCCCGCGAGCTGAGCTGACCTTTCAATCATGCGTTTGCTTTCTTCGATTTTCGCAGTGCTATTGAGTTCAATGTAAAGCTTGTTTGCATCCTCAAATTTCGCCTTCGCCTCTGCATAATTTTTATTTTCGTAATAGCTGTACGCTGTCTGCATTAAGAGGTTGGCATTTATACCCTTGTCGCACTTTGCTATGAGAGCCTTTGTTTCGTTCACCTTTTCGCTGATTTCTAGCGATGTGTAAATATTTAGAGCTCTTTCAAATTTTTCCCTTGCACCTTTGTAGTCGTTGAGCGACAAAAGCTGCGTTGCATTGTTCAAATATATACTTGCTTCTATGAGCCTTGGTTTAACGTTCAGCCAGTTAAAGGCATTAAGCAGGAATTTATTTTCCTGCTGGACGTAGCCCTCGGTATCGCTCACTGCCACGATGCGCCCGTAGCCATAGCGTGATATGGCAGCAACCGGAGGATAGGAAACGAGCTCGTATACCTGCGAGTACGTATTCTCGCTGCCAGATGCTACCTTAACAGCCTTGCTCGAGAGATTTAAAGTTGCTGCCGCATATAAGTTGAGGCTGGCTACTCCTTCTGTAAGAGAATGTTTTTCAAAATTTGATATCGTAATGTCGTATGCTATCCTGCCGTCCCTGTCCTCTGACAGAGCATCCTTGTTGAAAGTTATCCCAAATCTTCTGGAGAGCGCATTTAGGTAGTCTGCATTGAAGTACTGAGTTGTGTTGCCCACTCTCTCTATGACATAATCCTTTGACTCTCCGACTAGCAGCACACTGCCGCCTTCCTGGGCAAAGCGGAGTACATCTAATATTTCTCCGTCGGTGAAAGAGCTGGCGGGTGTGAGCAAAACCAGAATATCGTAATTCTTGAGGAGTGGATAGGAGAGGGGCTTATCCTTCACCTCATTGTATCCAAAGCTTCCAGATTCAAGGAGTCCGGTGAGCGTCAGAACCTTGTTATTGAAATTTTCATTCTGAATGTTGTGATAGCTATTTATTATAACCTGTCCCTTTGATTCAGCCCCGCTCACGCCTGGAATTAATACTGCAAACAGCAAAAGTAAAATTGCTCTGTTCATTCTCTCCAGATACCTCGATTGTTATCACAGCGCACTTGGATATTTAACCTTTTCCCTCACTAAATTGTGCGCCAACCTAATAGGCTCCGGAAGTTTGTGTTTCTTTATGCAGTGCGCAACTATCTTCAAGGAAGAATCCAGAGATACTTTGTTGCCAGGGCTTATGTAGAGCGGTGCGGTATTTTTTTTGGTTTGCAGAGCATAGCCCACGTGCCTTCCGTTGTAAATTATTCTGACTGGCTCGTTTAGTTTTATTTTTCCTTTAGCCTCGCCGCACAAAAGGCGCTTCGCTACGCCAATTGCTGGAATGTCAAGTAAAACTCCGAGATGGGATGCAATTCCCATGCTGCGGGGATGCGCAATGCCCTGACCGTCCAAAAGTAGAACATCGAATTTGCTATTCAATCTCTTAATCGCTTTTATCAGCGGCTCCATTTCCCTGAAAGCCAGGAAGGTGGGAATATACGGGAAGGTAACTCTACTTTCTGCCACGCTTTCTTCGATTACTTCCAGTGCAGCATAATCCAGAACAACAGCAGCTGAGAGTGCTTTTTCCTCGTCGTATGCAACATCGCAGCCCGCAATTTTTTCAATCTCCATAAATCCGTCTTCTAAAATTACTTTCCTCGCAAGTCTATTCTGAATAGCTATAAGCTTATCTAAATCCATGCTTATTATTTGCTGAAAAGTTATTTATAAGCGTAGAGTATCAAGCGGTAGCATGCTTGCGATAGTTGATATGATGAGGGAGTATCCTCTACTCGCATTAATTTTGTTTATCGTGCTTGATACAGCCTTCGGGGTAGTGCCGATAGAACTTAGCATAGTTTATGGAATATCTATTGAACTTTCAGCTCTAAGCATCGCTGTATTGGGCATGGTTTTTGTTACTTTTGGAGCCTTGATTGATTACCTCATCGGTTACCTCGGCCTGAAATTTATACATATTCAAGAAAAGGAAGTAGAGAGAGGCAAATTATTCTTCAAAAAATACGGCAGCTGGAGTTTGTTTCTGATAAGGCTGATTCCTTTTTTTCCGAGCAAGCCTGTTTCAGTTATCGCAGGAGGTATGAGATACAGCCCAATACTATTCTCCTGGTACACAGGTATGGGTTCTTTTTTAAGGTTCTATCTGGAAGCGCAAATCATGGAAAAATTTTATGACCCGTCGAAGTTTAGAACTGAGAAAGTCCTTCAAAATGCTTATGAGCACCTGACCAATATTTCTAATTACGCCATCACTTTCTCACTGCTCGCAGCAGGAATTCTTTTGTACTATTTCCTCGTGATGCGCAAAAATAATATAAATCGCCTTCACTAGAAGTGATTAGCATGGATATTAACTATGCGGTGTATTCCTTCATTGCACTGTTCATAATAGTTGACCCAATCGCAAATATTCCGATTTTCATCTCGATACTCGAGAATTTCGGAGCAAAAAATCGCAAGTCAATGGTCCAGAAAGCGGTTGTGATTGCAGCAATAGTGCTTATAATCTTTACCCTGCTCGGCAATTACATTTTTCGTTTTTTGGGAATAGAGATGTACTCGTTTCGAATCGCAGGAGGCATACTGCTCTTCATAATCTCCCTTGAAATGCTGTTTGGGAGGAGGACAAAGACCGAGAGTTCTGCGGAAGAAGAGGACGAAGCAAGTGCTAGGGAAGATGTTACGATAACTCCCATGGCAGTTCCTCTTTTAACAGGACCGGGAGCAATCACCACTGGAATCGTGCTCTTCAATTCAGCGAAAACTCTAGCAAACGAAGTAATTCTAATCGCAGATATCCTGCTCGTTTTTCTGATTTCTTACGTCATTCTAACCAAATCAGACTACGTCTTCAAAATTATGGGGCAGACCGGAACCAGGGTGATAGTCAGGATAATGGGTTTGCTGCTCTCTGCTATAGCGGTGCAGTTCGTGATAACTGGAATCGAGGAAGCTGTTAAGCAGGTTAGACTATGATGGATGTAATAGGCGTCGGAGCTCTGAACTTGGACAAACTCTACATTGTAGAAAAAATTGCAAGGGGCGGAGAAGAAATTCCCATAATTTCTCTGAAAGAGAGCCCTGGCGGCAGCGCAGCGAATACTATAGCAGCTCTCGCAAGGCTCGGCGTGAGGGTCGGGTTCATCGGTAAAATTGGCAGCGACAAAGAAGGTGAGCTTATTCTGAAGGATTTGAAAAAAGAGGGAGTGGACACAAACGGAATACTCAAATCAAAGGGAAGAACAGGAATAATACTCGGTTTCGTGGACAGCTCCGGAGAGAGGGCTTTGTATGTATATCCGGGCGTTAACGACGAGCTGCGAATAAATGAATCAAACCTGCGCTATGCGAAGCAGGCAAAATTTCTCCACCTCTCTTCCTTTGTCGGGGAGCGCTCTTACCATGCACAAAAAGAGCTGCTTGAGAAGCTAAGTAGCGTAAAAATCAGTTTTTCCCCAGGCATGCTCTATGCCAGAAAATGCCTCAAAGACCTGAAGCAAATAATAGAAAAAAGCTTTGTTATATTTCTCAACGAGGAGGAGATTGAGCTCATAACCGGAAATGAGTACAAGAAAGGAGCATCGATGATGCTTGATTTGGGAGCAAAGCTCGTCGTCGTAACCCTTGCACACAAAGGCTGCTTCATCGCTACCTCTAACGAATCGCACGAAATAAAGGCTTATCCAGCTAAAGTCATCGACACAACAGGTGCAGGTGATGCCTTTGTAGCAGGATTTTTGTACGGCATCCTGCTGGAAAAAAATTTAAAAACCTGCGGGAATATTGGAAATAAAATAGCTTCTCTCTGCATAGGCAAAGTCGGCGCAAGAGAAGGTCTGCCCTACAAAAAAGATTTGGAAAATTTCATTTCCTCCTTAGAATGATGTCCTCTTTTCTGGCAGCTGCTTCCGAGCCGAGTACAGCGTCTATTTCGTCGCCCTCTTTCCATTTCGTAACTCTGATTAAATCCTCGGGCAGCAGGATGAAATATTCTCCCTGCATAGTTTTGCGCAACTTCATGCTCTCTCGTTTGAGGCAGAAAGCATAAAAACTTTGCTCTAGTGAAATGTAATGGAACTGGTACCACACGGGCCTGTAGTATAGTCTGGATATCACAGGGGCCTTCGGAGCCCTTAACCCGGGTTCAAATCCCGGCAGGCCCGTTTTGTCACCCTCGCCTGAACTTCGACTTCGAATTCCGCAATAGCGAAGCTAGTGCACAAGTCTTGCGCTCTTCCGCTAGGAAGATGGCGCATATGCCAGCTTTCTAACGAAATCTTGCTTACGCAAAGGAAGCTGGCGTGTTCGCCATTCTTTCTTGCGAAAGCTTGTTCAGGCTCGCTTCGATGGCAATCGGTAGCACGAGCGACGCCTCGCAAGCGAGTGCTCGACACCGAAACTATGTGCTATTTTTATTGCCTGCCACTTTTTTTCCCATAATTATAAATAATAATCATGTTAAATTACAAGCTGGTTTGTATGATAAAGGTAACCTTAATCACCGGGCGGAGCATAAACCAAGGCGAGGCGATTGAAGCAGGAAAGGAGCTGGATATATATACAAATTCAGCAGGAGTTTGCGAACTTGACCCAGCGGACATGGAAAAGCTGGGAGCAAGCGAGGGTGATACCCTGAGAGTTTCAACTTTTAGTGGTGAGGTTTTCGTAAAAGCAGTCAAGTCAAGGCAGTATCCACACGAGGGAATTGCGTTCATTCCGATGGGACCATGGGCAAATGCTGTTGTCGATTTCGATACCTCTTCGACTGGCATGCCTTCTTTTAAGGGCATAGCTGCGAAAATCGAATTAACCAGGGACGAAAAGGTTCTGAGCGCTAGGGAGCTTGTAAGAGAGAGATACCTGAAGTTTAAGATGAGCGGCGGTCAAGACACTCGCTCTGTAAGAGTGAGATTTCGATAGAAAGATGACGTGTTTACCATCTTCCTGACGGAATGGCATGAGCGTCGCTCGTGTGCTCGTTCCTGCGGAACGAGACACGAGGAGAAACACGGGTCTCGGCACTAGGAGCAACGAGAGTAGCGAGTTGCGACGACGTGCTGAGAGGTGGATTCAAAATGAGCATAATTTTGAAGAATGGCACGGTTTATGACCCGCTCAACAATATAAAGGGGGAAAAGAAGGACATCTTGATAGAAGGTAACAGGATAGCTGATAAAGTAAAAGAGAGAAAAGCGACGATTATTGACTGCTCGAATAAAGTTGTGATGCCAGGCGGAATAGATATTCATGCTCACGTTGCAGGAGGAAAGGTCAATGTAGGGCGCTGCTTGAGACCAGAAGACCATGTTAAATCTGTGCTGTCTAAAACTGCAATCACCAGGTCAGGCTCTGGATTTTCCACCCCCTCAACATTTATGACAGGCTATTTATTTTCTAAAATGGGCTACACCACAGTATTTACTCCTGCAATGCCTCCTCTGATGGCTCGCCACACTCATGAAGAACTGCATGATATTCCGATGGTGGACAAAGCATCCTACACTTTATGCGACGGCAACTGGTTCATATTCAAGTACCTCAAAAACGGCGACGTAGAGAAATGCGCAGCCTACGTTGCGTGGCTGCTCAAGGCTACAAAGGGCTTTGTTATCAAAGTAGTTAATCCAGGCGGCACAGAAGCATGGGGCTGGGGAAGGGACTGCCGCAACTTGGACGACGCAGTGCCTTACTTCGATATTTCTCCGAGAGAGCTGATTAAGGGTCTAGTAGAAGTGAATGAGCTCCTTCACCTGCCGCACAGCGTGCACCTGCACGCAAACAATCTTGGTAGACCAGGAAACTATGCAACGACTCTGGAGACTTTCAAAATCCCAAAAGGAACAGCAAACGACAGGCAAATCCTTCAGGTAACGCATGCGCAGTTCAATTCTTACGGAGGTGATTCCTGGAAGAATTTCGAGTCCAAGGCAGATGCGATAGCTAAAGCAATAAACCAGAGCGACAGCGTGATAATCGATGCAGGCAACGTAACTCTTGATGAGACCACAACAATGACCGCAGACGGTCCTCTGGAGTACTATCTTCACTCTCTTTCGCACTTAAAATGGGCGAACAGGAATATAGAGATGGAGACTGCGCCTGGAGTAACGCCCTTTATATTTTCGCCGAAAGCAGCCGTCGCCTCGATACAGTGGGCGATTGGACTGGAGCTGGAGCTGCTGATAAAAGACCCGTGGAAAGTCTTGCTGACTACTGACCATCCAAATGGTGGACCCTTTATTCGATACCCAAGAATCATTGCATGGCTCATGAGCAGAAAGTACAGAGAAAAAACTATCTCAGAAGTAAACAAGGCAGTAAATGAGCGGAGCATAATTCCTGCGATTGAAAGAGAGTACGGCCTCTATGAAATAGCTGTAATAACGAGAGCCGGGCAGGCAAAGGCTCTCGGAATATCCAAGGAGAAGGGTCATCTAGGAGCAGGTGCTCATGCAGATGTAGCAGTCTATGACATCGACGCATCACAGCTAAATGGTAACTACGAGGAAATTGAGAAAAAATTCTCAAGTGCAGCATACACAATTAAAGACGGTGAAATCGTGGTTAAAAATGGGGAAATTGTCAGAGCGGTAAATGGAAGAACTTACTGGGTCAGCCCGCAGATTGATGAAGAATTTGAGAAAGAAGTAATGAAGGATATTGAATACAACTTCAAAAGATATTATTCTGTAAATCTGGCAAACTATCCTGTTGGAGAGGAATACCTGACTATGCCAACGAAAGTAGTGACAAACGCAAGGTGAAGGCATGAAAGAAATTATACTAACGCCCAAGGAGCAGCCAAGTATTTGGCTCGAGGCAGAAGTTATTAAACCTGATATTTTTGCAGGCAAAGAACTCAAAGACATCGAGGCTCTTGAAATTTTCTATGGAAATAAAAAAGTCATGCTCGGAGATTTCTTCGAGGTCTCGGGCTCTGCTTCAGATAAAGCTGGAGATATAAGAATCATAATCGCTGGCGATGTTTCACGGACGAAGAGAATCGGAGAAGAGATGAGCGCTGGAGAAATTCTAATCAAGGGAAGCGCTGACATGTATGTCGGGGCGAGAATGAAGGGGGGGAAGATAATCATCGAGGGCAACGCTGACGCATTTGCAGGTCAGCAGCTTGCAGGCGGAGAGCTAATAATAAAGGGAAATGCAGGCAACTACCTGGGCTCTTCCTATCGCGGCGACTGGAGAGGAATGAAGGGCGGAGTAATAATAGTCGAGGGAAACGCAGGAAGCGAGATTGCAGAGTTCATGCTCGGCGGCAGGATGCGCATCAAAGGTAGCGTCGGCGCATTCGCAGGGCTTCACATGAAGAAGGGCTCGATAGTAATCGACGGCAATGCTGTTGGGAGAGTTGGAGCTCAGATGACAGGCGGGAGCATAGTGGTTAATGGCAAAGTCGGAAGCCTGCTGCCCGGATTCAAACTCGAAAAAAAAGAAAAAGACATCAAAATCGATGGAGAAGAATTCAAAGGCACTTATTCAAAATATACCGGAGACCATGCAGAGAGGGAAGCAAGCGGAGTGTTGTACGTAAAGGAGTGAAACTCCTGCACCGCTATTAAGCTGCAAAAGGATTTTTATATTCTGGGGGGGATTTTTAAAACGGTGGTTGATTGGAGAGAGTTTACCTCGACACTTGTGTGTGGTGCAGACTGTTTGATGTTCTTGACCATAAAAAAATTAGAGACGAATTTAGAGCTGTCAGCAAGTTAATAGATGCTGCAAGGGAGGGGAAAATTTCCGTAGTAAAGTCAGAGGTAATTTTCTATGAAATATCGAAGATTGAAACTGAGGAGAGAAACACCGTTGAAAAACTGGTAGATGAAATAGCTGCCGAAGAAATTAAAACAACTGGAAAAACTAAGAAAATTTATGAAAACATTGCCGAGGAGTGCGGTTTGAAGGCAGTTGATGCCCTGCACATCGCACTTGCGATTGAAAATAAAATTGACGTTTTTCTCACCACAGACGACGAGATTTTAAATAGAAGAAGATGCGTAGAGAAACACGGAATTGTCGTTAAAAATCCGACAGAGTATGAGGTTGAATAAATGGTCACCGAAGTAAAGGCTGTACAAAAAGCGCTGGGAATTTTGAAGAAAGAGCTTTCCACTGATGAGTACATAGAATTTCTAAGAGCAATAACGCCCAAATTCAAGGTAGATTCCACCAAACTGCTAAGAGAACTCACCAAGGACCTTACGATGGACGAAGTTTTTAAAGAAGTCCAGAAAAGGGAAAATGCCAAGAGCAGGGGTTAATCTTTGGGCGGCGTTCGAGGGGAAGGGCTGAAAATAAGCGGAGGAAATGAAATGGAAGAAATTGTCCCCATCTGCCCTGTCTGCGGCGGAAAGGTAACCGTTAAAGAAGTCGAAAAGATTGTAAAGGGCGGAAGCAACGTTGCGATTCTTAAAGTCAAAGCAGGAGTATGCTCCAAGTGCGGTGAAAGAATTTACTCGAAAGACACGCACGAGAAAATTCAGAAGATAAGAAAGGAGCTCGAGCTCGGCGAGACCAAAAACTTCGAAGCCGTGGGGCGCGCCTATAGATACAGGGTTACTGCCTAAGCAAGAAGGATTTTTCTCAAGGTCTGGAAACCGTAGCGTGGATTTGAGCGAGGTGGTGTTTGAGGGAGGGCGGTGGGAGCGAGGGTGATAACGGAAGGCAAGGACTGATGAGCGCGCCGAGTTATCAGCCGAAGTGAGGGTTGAGAATTACTTTTCGCACGCTAGGGAAAAGGATTTTTATATTCTAAACTAAAGGTAATACCATGGGAGAAGTGGAGGAATTAAATAAAATCCTTGAAGAAGCTAAATGCTTGAATGAGGACAAGATAAACGAGCGAGTTTACAGGTTGTACGGATTGGATGCGAACGACGTGAAGGTGATTGAGCAAGTTTTAAATCGTTAATGTTGCAGATGTAGGCAAGGGTGAACAAGATGGGCGATGTTGTGACCATACCTAAGCGGGAGTACGAGTTCTTGGTGAAGTGCAAGACCATACTTGAGCTGGAGAGGGACGAGGAGTTTGCTCCCGAATTTTTGGAAAAATTGAAGAGGGCGGAAGGCAGCATCAAAGCCGGAAAGGGAAAGACTTTCAAGACCAGCGAAGAAGTCGAAAAGTATCTAAGGTCGCTTTAAATGCCGCACGCCTGCGTTTTTTCTCCGGAGCTTGAAAGCGCTCTCAAAAAATTAAAGAAAAAAGACCCAGTTTTATACGAAAGGTTTACCAAGAAAATTTTGCAAATCGCAGAAAAGCCGGAGCTTTACAAAACGCTGACACACGTAGGAGGGAAATACAGAAGGGTTCACATAAATCCTTTTGTGCTTGTGTTTACGATAGAGGGAGAAACTATCAATTTCTTGTATCTTGAGCACCACGACAAAGCTTATAGGCGGCTGAGATAATAATCGTTGATTGATAAGATTGTTTACAAGCTCTACGGCTTGACCGAAGACGAGATAAAACTCGTGGAAGGTACGAAGCGAATATATTTAAATCGTTAAAAATGTAAGGTAATGGTATGATAACGATAAAGGCAAGGGTGAATGAAAAGGGCGAGGTCAGGCTGCCCAAATTAGATATTTTTCGGGGAAAGAAAGTGAGCATAATCATCGCCGCAGAAGACGAATTTCTCGACCTTGTAAAAGCCTCTGAGAGTTCCTTTGGGTTCTGGGAGAACGAAGTTGATGAAGCCTGGAACACCGCTTAGGCAAAGAGATTTAATTCTGCTCCCGATTCCTTTTACGGATTTGACTTCTAATAAAAGACGTCCAGCAATAGTAATTTCAAACGACGAATACAACCACAAAACTCAGGACGCGATAGTCGTTGGGGTAACATCTAACATACAAAGAAAAGAATATTCCGTGCTATTGAGAAAAGAGAGTATGGAAGAAGGCGAGCTTTTGCAGGAGAGCGAAATAAGAGCCGACAAGATTTACTCTATAAGTCAGGGGATTATTGTAAAGAGATTTGGCAGAATTAAGGAGGATGTCTTCAGAGAGGTAGTAAAGAAAATAGATGCCCTAATTGAAGCTAGGGGTGTTTAAATTCGCAAGCTCTACGGACTCGCCGAAGACGAGATAAAACTCATGGAAGGTGCTGAATGACGGCTCGGCCGGCTCGCCACGATGCGCTTCTTGATGTAAGATTTAAATATGTTAAAGTTTCAGTAATGATTAGGTGACCTATGACCGAAGCTGTGCTGAAAAGACTGGAAAAGAAGGTAGATGCGATTTCCGAGTTTCTTGAAGATGTTTACCTTACCAAGGAAGAGGAAGAGCGCCTGAGAAAAGCTGACGAAATAGTAAGGAAAGACAGGTTGAAGGAGCTTACCGAAACGACGCTTCTCTAAAATCAAATGAAAAGTGAATTATATAAGTGCCGAATAGAAAGTGGTTTGATGTTTAGCGTTTATCTGCTAAAAGAGGCTGAAAAAGAACTAAATGCATTGCCTGCAAAAATTCAAAACAGAGTCAGAGAACAAATCAAATCATTGGCTAATTTTCCCGGAGTTAGAAATTGCATAAAAATCGTTGGATACCAAGATACTTTCAGATTGAGGGTTGGGGAATACCGCGCATTGTTCAAGGTTTATAGTGATAAGAAAGTTATAGTGGTCACAGAAATAGGGCACAGGGGGCAGGATTTACAAAAAATTCTGAAGAGCTTGAGGAGGGTAAGGCGAGGCTGAAGGAGAAGCCGATTGCGGAGTTGGAAGAGGAAATCAATGGGAGAGTTTATAAGTTGTACGGGCTGGATGAGAATGACGTGAAAGTGATTGAGGAGTTCTTGGAGAGGTTCTGATTATAACGGGCTCGCTCCCTCCACTTCTCAATTTTCAATTACATTTGTGGACGGTAAGTTGTGTAGGAATAGTAAGAAAAGTAAGGAGTGTGCTAAGATGGAAGTTGAGGTTGCGAGGGTATCGTCAAAGGGACAGGTTGTTATCCCAAGCAGCATAAGGGAGCAGTTGGGTATAAAGCCTTCAGACAGGTTCTTGGTATTTGGGAGAGAAGATACGATTGTATTCAAAAAAATAAGTGCGCCTGCAATAAAGAAAAGCTTCGAGGAGATAACCGCCCCGCTTGCGAAGAGAGCCAGAGAACTTGGAATCACTGAAGAGAAGGTAGGGGAGATTGTCCGCAAATTTAGAAAGGACAAAAGATGAAGATAACTGTGGATACGAATGTCCTGATATCGGCTACTTTCTGGCTGGGCAATCCGCATAGAATAATCAAGAAAGTAGAGGAAGGAAAACTTGAACTTGTTTTATCTGCCGAGATTCTGGAGGAATTTGAAGAAATAATGGGGCAGGATAAATTTCAATTGAAACTTAAAAATATTAATGCTACTGTTAGCGAAGTCGTGAGCAAGTTAACGGAGATGTCGGAAATTGTCGAAATAAGCGGCAAGATAAGGGCAGTTGAGGCAGACCCTGATGATGATAAGGTTCTGGAGTGCGCGGTAAACGGTAAAGTAGATTTCATAGTTTCCGGAGACAGGCATCTATTGGAAATGGAGGAGTATCGAGGAATTAGAATAGTTACCGCAAGAGAAATGCTAAAACTCATGGAAGGTGCTGAATGACGGCTCTCCCCACATATTATGCAAATTACAACTCAGTATATTTTTTATACTTGCCCTTGGTCTTCTTGATTGGGTAGTTTCTAGAGCTAATTTCAATTTTATCTAAAAGCGCCTTAGATATATCAATGTCCAGGGCGTTAGAGAGTGCAAAGCAGTAGTTAATCACGTCTGCGAGTTCTTTCTCGACGCTGGCAAAATATTTTGGGTCTTTCAAAAGTTCGTCTATTTCGTCTTCGCTTTTCCATTGAAATAATTCTAAGAGTTCTGCAGCCTCAATGGAAATCGAAAGCGCCAAGTCCTTTGGCTTATGGTATTTGCCCCAGTCTCTTTCGTCTCTAAATTTTTTGATGGCTTCTTTAAGATTCCCAACAGTTTTTTCATTATCCAAGGGCATTATAAAGAATTGATAGATTCAAGTAATTATTTTTTTCGTCTAATATCCTCTGCCCAGTCATCGGCAAATATTAATATATATTCTCCCCTATAGTTGAAACCATGAACTTCAGAGGTCGTGACGTCATCTCGATAAGAGATTTTTCAAAGGGGGAGATTGAGCACATTTTGAAGATTGCAGGAAAAATGGAAAAAGTGAGGGGCGAGCCGCTGAGGGGCAAAATCCTCGCCTGCCTATTTTTCGAGCCGAGCACCCGCACCCGCCTTTCCTTCGAGACTGCTATGGAGAAGCTCGGCGGAAAGGTTATAGGTTTTTCAGAGCCGCAGATTGCTTCCGTCGCAAAAGGGGAGAGTTTAAGTGATACTATAAAAACAGTCGAAAAGTACTGCGATGCCATAGTGATAAGGCATCCGAAAGAAGGCTCTGCAAGGCTCAGCGCAGAGATTTCGGAAAAGCCTGTCATAAACGCAGGCGACGGCTCAAACCAGCATCCCACGCAGACCCTGCTTGATTTGTACACTATAAAAAGAGAGACGGGCAGGCTGAACGTGAATATAGCGCTCGTGGGAGATTTAAAATACGGCAGGACTGTGCACTCGCTTGCCTATGCCCTCGCAACCTTTGATGCAAATATTACCCTCGTCTCGCCAAAGGGCTTGGAGATGCCGAGAGAGGTCATATCAGACCTGCAGAAACTTGGAGGAAGGATAAGGGAAACAAACGAACTGGAGAAGGTAATACCGGAGATGCATGTGCTCTATATTACAAGAATACAAAAGGAAAGATTCCCTGACCCGGAGGAATACGAGAAAGTGAAGGGAGCGTACAAGATAACTCTCGAAACCCTGACGAATGCAAGGAAAGATTTGATTATTCTTCATCCTCTGCCCAGAATCGACGAAATCGCTCCCGAGGTGGATGCGACGAGGCACGCAAAGTATTTTGAGCAGGTCTACTACGGCTTGCCGGTAAGAATGGCTATCCTGGGCCTAGTACTGGGGGCTTTGAAGTGACCATACCGTTAGGTAGGCGTAAGACTTGCGGTCTTGCTAACGCAAAAGACATAAAAGTGAAAAAAATAAAGAACGGCACGGTTATCGACCACATCACCGCAGGTCAAGCACTCAACGTTCTCAAGATTCTTGGAATCGCAGAGGAGTATCCAAAAACTACGGTAACCGTGGCAATGAATGTGCCCTCGGACAGAGTAGGCTCTAAGGATATCGTAAAAGTAGAAGGCAGGGAATTGAAAGCAGGAGAAGCTGACAAAATTTCCTTAATAGCGAGTAATGCTACTATAAATATTATAAGAAATTATGAAGTTGTGGAAAAGAAAAAAGTCTCCATTCCCAAGCTAATCGAAGGAGTACTAAAGTGTGCAAATCCAAATTGCGTAACTCATTTTGAAGAAATGCGCTCAAAGTTTATGGTAATAACGAAAAACCCAATCAAGCTCCGTTGCCTCTACTGCGAAAGGGTAATGACTGAGGAAGACGTAGTCAGGCAGTTTTAGTTGGTTTGAACTTGAAGCCGTAGTGAATGAGCCCTGCTTCGCCGTCTTCCTGTATCTTCCTGAAAACGCTCTCCACTTGCATACCGATTTTTATCTCGTCCAGCTCGCAGTCTACAATCTGAGTGGTTAAACTCGGACCTTCGTCCAGCTTGACTATCGCCATTATGTATGGCGTTTGAGTATCGAAGCCTTTAGGAGCGGAGTGAATCACGGTATATGTCACAACCTCTCCCTTTCCCTGAAGCTTGAATTTTTCTATCTTGCTCATCCTCCTGCACTTCGGGCAGAGGTTGCGTGGGGGGAAATAAACCCTATTGCAATTGCTGCACTTCGTTCCTATTAGATTGTATCTGCTCTGAATATTTCTCCAGAATCTTGGTATGCTCATGCCACCCTCACCCCTTCTCAAATATGTGCACGACTGCAGTACCTCCGCTTCCTCCAACATTGTGCGTTAGACCTGCATCTGCATCTACCTGGCGCTTTCCTGCTTCTCCTCTGAGCTGAAGCACAACTTCTACTGCCTGCGCTACTCCAGTTGCTCCCACTGGATGTCCCTTCGCTTTAAGACCTCCAGAAGTATTTACAGGTATCTTACCGCCTATCTTAGTAATACCGTCTTCGGTTGCCTTTCCACCTTTTCCTGTATCCACAAAGCCCAGTCCTTCGATTGCTAGAATTTCTCCTATCGTAAAAGCGTCGTGGACTTCTGCAACGTCAATATCGTTCGGCGATTTTCTTGCCATTTTATAAGCCATCTTACCCGCATTCACGGTTGCATCAATAACAGTAATCCTCTCCCTATCGTGCAGAGATATTGTGCTTGAAGCCTGACCGCTGCCGGTTATATAAACTGGCGAATCTGTAAATTCTTTAGCTTTCTTTTCAGAGGCAAGTATAACGCAGGCTGCACCATCAGTAATCGGCGAGCAATCAAGAAGGCGGAGAGGGTCGGCCACCATTGGAGAGCGAAGCACATCTTCTACAGAAATCTCAAACTGAAACTGCGCATACTTGTTGTGCTTTGCATTGCTGTGGTTTTTAACAGAAACCAGAGCAAGCTGCTCTCTCGTAGTGCCGAACTCGTGTATGTGGCGGCGGGCTATCATCGCATATAAGCCCGGGAAAGTCATTCCCAGAAAAGCTTCCCACTCCTGGTCCGCTGCAGTTGCAAGCGTCTGTGTAGTCTGCTCAGTTAAAATGTCTGTCATCTTTTCAACCCCACCAGCGACCACAATGTCGTGAAAACCTGAGATTATGGACATCGCACCTTGGCGCAGGGCTAAGCCTCCAGAAGCGCAGGCAGCTTCAATCCTTGTGGATGGTACTGAGTTTAAACCTGCGTGGTCTGCGATTAGCGCTGAAGCGTGCTCTTGGTCTATGAAGCGCCCGGCGCTCATGTTGCCCACGAAAATTGCGTCTATGTCTCCGCCGTCTATGCCCGCATCTTCTATAGCTTTCGCTCCTGCTTCTACGAAAAGGTTGCTGAATGAAGTTTCCCACTGCTCCCCGAATTTAGTTAATCCTACTCCAATTATCGCTACCCTCATTTTCAATCTACTCCTTTTTTAAACGTCTGAAAATTTGCTTCGCAAATTTTCTACGTTTGAAGACGTCGTGTCTTGATCCACATTGTACTTGCACTCGCTTTGTAGAAGCGAGAGCACGAGGCGTCGCTCATGCTTTCGTTCCTTCGGAACGAGTGCTTCGCAAGTAATTTTCCCCCAGCGGTAGCTGGGCGCCATGCCATTGCGCTTGCTTACGCAAGGGCTTTTTTCAAAAGGGCTCATTTTCACACCTTCATCTGTCTTCTAAGCTTAACATAAATTGCATAGTCTATGTATTTTCTGTCGTTTACAAATTCCTCTACTGAAGGAGCCTTACCTCTCCTCTTTTTTATTTGCTCCTCCACGACAACGCTGAAGGAATCGCTTCCAGCGCCTGAACCAAAAGAGGTAAGCAATATTCTCTCCCCTGGCTCGGCTATATCCAAAATTTTCGCAAAGCCGAGTATCGAAGAGCCGGAGTATAAATTTCCAACCCTATCCACCAAGATTCCGTCCTCAATTTGCTCTGCAGTAAAACCGAGCATGCCTGCTACCTTTCTCGGAAATTTGCCATTTGGCTGATGAAATACAGCGTAGTCAAAATCTTCTGGCTTAAGCTTCAGCTTGTTCATCAAACCTTTCGAAGCATTAAAAACGTGCTTGAAGTAAGCTGGTGAACCTGTAAATCTACCTCCGTGGCTGGGATAATTCTGCCCTTCTCTGCGCCAGAAGTCGGGCGTATCTGTGGTATATGAGAGAGTTCCCTCAAACCTCGCTATCACACTTCCTTTGCCTATTATGAATGCAGCACCGCCTGCGGAAGCGGTATACTCCAGAGCGTCTCCCGGCGCTCCTTGCGCAGTGTCGCTGCCTATCGCTAAGCCGTACTTTATCATTCCAGAAGATGCGAGACCCATGCAAGTCTGAATCGCAGCAGTGCCAGCTTTACACGCAAATTCGTAGTCAGCTGCGGTAGCTTCGAGGTTAGCCTCTATAGCTTCCGCAACTATCGTAGCAGTCGGTTTAACAGCATAGGGATGGCTTTCAGAACCGACATAAATAGCACCGATCTCCTTTGGATTTATGCCTGACATCTTCAGGGCATTCCTCGCAGCTTCGACTGCTATCGTAGATGTATCTTCATCTAAGCTGGGAACTGTCTTTTCTGAAATTTTCAGCTCACGCTTAATGCTTTCTCCATCGTCGCCCCATATCCTGGCTATCTCCTCAACCTTAATCCTGTACCTCGGCACGTAAATTCCGTAGCCTGCAATTCCGACGTTCAACTCGTATCACCCCATAGCCCTTTCTTTAGAAAAGAAAGTGCTATCATCCCAAAGAAACTATGTGCTATCGGAGTGAAGCGGAGATAGCAATGATGATCAACCTTTCTGAAGGTTGCGTTCAACTCGTACCCCTCCTTAATTCTCTGATTAATTCATCCACGCTTTCTATTTTTGAGAGCACCACAGGAATTTTCTCCTTTTCCGCTATTTTTATTCCGAGTGCATCAACGCTTCTCAGCCCGTGCAGCACAACCAAGCCTGGCTTTATGCTTGAAACCCTTATCGCAACGAAAGGCGATCTTCCGCTCGAAACCCTTGTGAAAACAAGCGCTCTCTCCGAGGTTGAGCCGTAGAGCTTTAAAAATCCATCGCTGTCCAGCTCCAGAATCGCCTTCGGGCTGTCTACAGCTGTGTAGCCGTAGATATTCTTGCTTAAAAGCTTTTCGTTTGCAATAGCAGTGCCTTTAACAATCCTGCATACTTCTCTGGCTTTGATTGGGGAGGTAAACTCCTGCATGTCCAGTATTGCGTTCGTCTTGGCGCCGCCGATTCTCTCGTAAGCACGCAGCACCTGCGAGCCCTTTTCTTCGTCGCTCTCAATCAGCGCATCCACTACCTTCTTTATCATTCCTGCCCCGGGAGACTTTCTTCTTCCACTTTCATAGTCGCTTATAACAGATGCTGAGATTCCGAGGCTGTCGGCTAGACTGCTCTGCGTAACCTCAAAAATCTCTCTCCACTTTCTTATAGCCTTGCTCGGCTCTTTGGACAGAACAATCTCTCCAGCAATTTTTATTGACAGCTCTCCCTTAATTCCCATTTTTCAACGCCTGCAAATTTGCATTCGTTCCGTAGAAACGAGATTTCGTCATATTGCGGAATAGCATGAGCGACTCTCATGCGTTCGCTTCTTCGAAGCGAGTGCTTTGCAAAATTTGCTGCGTTGGAGTATTTAATCTTTTCGTCAAAAAGTATATATATGATAGACTATTGTCGATTTTCAACGTCTGAAATTTTTGCCGAAGGCAAAAATTTCTACGTTGAGAGATAAGTTGACGTAGGTGGTCTGAATGCTGGTATATACGACCACCTACGTCTGTGTTCTGGGGCTGTGGGGTAGCCTGGTCTATCCTCGTGGCTTCGGGAGTCATGGACCCCGGTTCAAATCCGGGCAGCCCCATTTCATTCAAAAATTTTATAAAAGGCAAAGTATATCAGGAATTCTATGGACTTGAAAAAAGAGCTCAAAGAAACTGTGCTGTACATCGTCATCGGAATAGTACTGGCATACGGCATAAATACGGGCCTGGGATATGCCTTGGACACGGACAAGCCTGTAATGGCTGTAGTTTCAAGCAGCATGGAGCCAACTTTTTACAAGGGCGACTTGGTCGTGGTGAGGGGGATAGAGCCTGAAAAAATCGCAGTGGGGGACGTGATAGTTTACCACAACCCATTCCGTGGAGTGTCCGTGGTGCACAGGGTCGTAGAAATTAAAAAAATAAATTCAGGGCTGTACTTCTACACCAAGGGAGACAACAGTATAACAAATCAGCTCTCTGACCAAGAATCTGGCATCGCTCCACCGATAAGGGAAGAGTGGATTAAGGGGAGGCTCATCTTGGTAATACCAAAGCTCGGCTGGTTCAGAGTTGCGCTTTCCAATTTGTCCTAGCTATCTCAGCGTTCCTCCAATACCCTTGAGAATTTTTTTCACATTTTCAAAATCGAAATCAAAAGCCTCGACCCTGAATGTTATGCTTTTCCTGCCCTGCGGCACTTGCTTCCCCTTGTAGGTATCGATAATCGAGCAGGATATTACCCTTCCATCGCAAGCCTCGATTATTTTTTTTATTATTTCTTCATCTGCATTCTCGGGCAGTAATACAGAGAAATCTCTCTTCGTTCCGGGCAGGTTTTTCAGCTTCCACCGCCTCAAAAAATCGCTGCCAAGCAGCTCGACGTTTGAAAGTTTTAAAGCTACTTCTTTTCCAGACGGAGTCAGCAAAACCACGCTGTCTGCATCGATGCCCTTCACTTTGCCGACGTGTACGGCACCTGAGTATATGTGCTTCAGAGCTACTTCCTTATTGATTGATTCGCCCAATTTTTTGAGCTCTTCAGTCAAAGCTAATATCGCCTTGTCGCTTCTGCCCATGCATGCGTCTATATCGCCTATATGCTTAGCTGCATTTGTCATTATTTTAGCAAACGCAGCCGTGTCTTTTTTTGCAACTACGTCTCGTAACACCTGCGCCTGTCTTACGAAACTCTTGTGAACTTTTTTTACGACAGGATTGTGCATCTGTATCGAAGCGTATAACTGGGGCGACTGACCTACTATGCGGGCTATTAAATCCAGCATCAGCCCGTATATAGGAGAGGCAAAATTCTTCGAGTAGCGAACATCTACATTCAGCTCCCTTAGAGTTGCTGCGGTTGCTATGTACGCAAAGTGCGTTAAACCCTGAACGACGCCCATTATCCTGTCGTGCTCCTCGGGCGTGGTTATGAAAACCTTTGCCTTTTGATTTTTCAGGAAGTCAAGCAAAAATCTATCCCATTTTTTTGTCCTTATCGGAGTAACGATGAAGGTCAGACCTTCTATCGAAGTAATTCTGGGCCCAAACATTGGATGCGTGCCAATGATTTCAACGTTGCGCCTCGCAAATTTCTTCATTGCTCTGCACGGTTCTACTTTTACCGACGTAACGTCCATAAGCAGGCTCCCTGGCTTTACGTGAGGCGCAACCTGCTTTATAACCTCGACAGTATTCTCGATGTAAACCGAGATTATCACCACATCGCTCTCTTGTGCAGCTTTTACATTGTCTCTTGTAAATTCTACGCCAAGCTCTTTTGCAACCTTCTCACCCTTCGCAGCGTCTCTCCCGGTGATAACGACGTCATGCCCCTCCTCTTTAAAAAGCCTTGCAAAAATCCTGCCGAATTCGCCAGAGCCGCCGATGATTGCAATCCTCATGTCTTCACCCTTTAATTTACAGTTTATATAAGTTTTTATATTATCCGAGTGATTTGATAAGCATGAAAAACATCGTCTTAACTGGCTTCATGGGGGCAGGTAAGAGCTCGGTCGGCAGGAGGCTTGCAGAAAAGCTCGGGATGGGTGTCGTTGATACAGACGACCTCGCAGAGCGCAGCGCAGGCATGAAGATTTCAGAGATATTCGCAAAGCACGGAGAGCCGCACTTCAGGGAGCTCGAGAAGAAAGCTGTTGCGGAGGTATCGAAGCTTGAGAACCATGTTATAATCACAGGTGGAGGCGTTGTTCTGAATGAAGAGAACATGAAAAACCTTCGCAAGAATGGGATTATCGTTTACCTGCACGCCAAGCCAGAAGTTTTATACGAGAGAGTCAAAAACGAAATTCATCGCCCGCTTTTACAGGTGAAAGAACCGATGAAGAAAATCAAAGAGCTGCTCGAATTCAGGGCGCCTTTCTACGCAGACAACGACTTTATGATCGATGCCTCCGAGCTTACCGTGGAGGAAGTAGTAGAGGAAATTTTGAAGAAATTAGGATGATTCACAGATATGCAAAAATTTATATACTTGGTATTAATATGCTATTTATACGGTGTTAATATGGTGCAGGCGCTGGTAAATATTGACGAAAGAGCGAATAGGATTTTAAACGTAATTAAAGCCAAATATGGGCTGCGCGATAAGTCAGACGCCATCAACGTAATGGCAATCGAATATGAAAAAGAGCTTCTTGAGCCAGAACTTCGACCAAAGTTTGTCGAGAAGATGAAGAAGCGGCAGAAAGAGAAAACTGTCAGAATAACTAATTTTGCAAAACACTACGGACTAGAGTGACATGTACTCGCTTGAAGTCAGAGAAAGTGTCGACAGAATATTCTTGAAGCTGTCGAAAAAGAGCCCAAAGCAAATGCTCATTATAAACAAGAAAACTCTCAGAGCACCGATGCAGAATTTAAGAAGGGTGCACGTAGACAGGAGTTTTGTTCTGGTTTACTCGGTCGACGAGAAAAATAAAGTTGTAATTATTGAGGATTATGAGCATCATACCGTTAGGTAGGTGCGCAAGACTCACGGTCTTGCTTCGCAAATGACAAAGTGTACAGGTAATGCTATCATCTATTTTGCTCCAGCACGCAATACTTCTCAACTTCCTTGGTCGCTCTACCGCACTTGTATCTCGTAATTCCGTCGCAGTAGTTTAAAGGAATGCTGCACTTCATGCATTTATCGTTCATTTTTTAAGCTCCTTCAGCACAGCTCTTCGCATCAGCTCTACCGGCGCATCGATGCCTAACCAAATTCTCTCAGACTCAGCGCCCTGATTCACAAACATCTCAATGCCGCCTATTGTTTTTGCTCCTGCTTTCTTTGCTTCTTTGAGCAGCTTCGTCTCCAGCGGGTTGTAAACAATATCCATTACGACAAGACCTTTTCGTAGCACGTCCCTTGTAACAAGAGTTTCGTTTGTTTTTGGATGCATGCCCACGGGAGTGCAGTGGATTAAAATATCTGCTTTTGCGATTTCTTCCTTTTTTGTTTCATCGGTCATCATTTTGCCGGCTGCTCTGATTTTTGTTCCTTTGTTAATGTCATCAACGAGCTTTCTGAGCTCTTCTTTGACAACGCCGAGGATGGTAAGCGAGGCAATTTCTCCTTTCAGCGCAAGGGTAATGGCAATCGCCCTCGCAGCTCCGCCTGAGCCGAGTATGAGAATATTTTTTCCATTCGGGTCTGCGCTGCTGCTTCGAAGCGCCCGCAAAGCGCCGTAGCCGTCTGTATTGTAGCCTGTGAGTTTTTCTCCGAATTTTATTGTATTTACTGCGCCAATTATCCTCGCTTCCTCTGAAAGTTTGTCAAGAAAATCAATTACATTGACTTTATGTGGAATCGTAATATTGGCACCGCCGAAATCCATCGCCCTCATGCCTTTTATTGCGCTGCCCAAGTTTTCTGGAGCGACTCTGAAGGCAGCGTATGCGCAGTTGAGCCCGAGTTTTTTGAAAACTGCATTGTGCATCATAGGCGAAAGAGAATGCTCTATAGGGTCGCCTATCACGCAAAAAAAAATTGTCCTTGCATCCATTTAAACACCCAACATTTCAAATGCCTGCCTCAGCTGCAAAACAGAAAGCTGTCCCGGAGCAGTCTCTCTGGTTATGTAGCCATAGGAAATTGCAGAACCGAAAAACGGAGCTGCGATGCGGGATATTTTCCCTAACTCGCCCATTGATATGGTGCACACGGGAATACTCAGCCCAGATGACATCTCCCGTGTAACTTCAAGCAGTTTTAGGACATCTTCCCTTGAATTTGCCTTGACTGCAAGTTTGGCTATGCTTGCGCCAGCACCACCTTCTTCCTCCAGTATCGCCTTCATGACATCTTCTCCTGGCGTTTTATTTAAATCATGATAGGAAAGTATCACAGGTATTTTGTTCTTTTTCGCTTCGCTCATTATCTCCTCACGCTTTTTTTCCTCCATCCGCAGCTCAATGTCTATACCATCCGCAAGTTTCATGGTTTCTTTAATGCATGCTGCTCTTTCTGCTTCGCTGCCTGCAAAGACGCCGCCTTCTTTCTCCATCCTCAGGGTGAGAATAACTGGCAGGTCTGTCTGGATATTCACATTCTTAAGTAGCCTTTTTATCTCCGCCCTGTACTTCTGCCTGCTCGGCGGCTCCACCTTTAGACCGTCTGCACGTATCTCGACAACATCCGCATCCCTTGCGTTTCTTGCCGCATCTAAGAACTCCTCGACAGTGTGGGCGATGATGGATGCACAGATAGAAGGTTTTTTTGGAAGTATCCTCATTATCTCACCTCTCAATTATACTCTCTTCTACTTCCATTCCAAAGTGGCGACCGACTTCTTTGGTGTAAATGAGTATCTCGTCGCCGACTTTAAGCTTCGATATCGAGACAGGTTTGCCGTCCTTGCCAACAAGCATTATAGTCTCTGCGTTCTGCAGCAGGGTTTTGTAAACCTTCCCCTCGCATTCTGCCTCTACGAGCATTAATGGACGCTTCTCTATCTTGACCCTGCCAATCACAACGCTTCTTGTATTGCCCACTCCATCTACTGCCAGAACCTCGTCTCCGGTCTTTAACTCGCTGAGATACTTTGTTTTTTTATCAGGGGTTAGAACGTACGCATGTACTGCTCCTGCATTTACCCTGAACGGTCTCGAGGCGATGTACTCTGTCTCAAGAGTCTCGGAATGAATTAAAAACAAACCATTTGCTTGAGAACCGATGAGCATGCCTTCTCCCACTGCAAGCAGAGAAGCAGTATCTATGCAAACTCTGTCTCCCATGCCAAGCGGCTTGAGGGTTCTCACCTTCCCTGCCTTCAAAACAAGCTTCTCAGAAATTGCAGCACAGAGTTCTGCAACTTTTTTAATTTCATTCACATCGCTGCTTTGCAGCAGGACACCATCAACGCCAACTTCCAAAGTCTCAAGGGCAAGCCTTGCTTCTTCAGAATTTTTTACTCCTGCGAGCACCTCAACTTTTTCTTTCTGGAGCTCTGCGATTAAGTTTTCCAGAGGTATTATCGCCCAGTCTTTTCCGACGACGAGTATAAAATCTGCTGCCTTGGCTTCAAGAGCAGCCAGCCTTTCATGCTGCTTGCTGTGAATCTCCACATATCCGCAGACTCTAAGACCCTTTTCTTTCAGTTTTTTAAGTTTCATAACGTCCGCTGATTCTTCTAAATTCTCAGGCAGCTTGAGAGTTGCATCGCCCTCGCTGTTTTTACCGATGAGTACAACGTCTCCTTTGCCTTCCTCCTCAGCAATCAGTGTAATATTTCCCAGCTTTGCAGCTCTCTCAGCATCCTCTGACCTAACAACGACTCCCTTTGCCCCTGACTCAAGAGCGGTCGTTATAATGCCCTTCCTCTCATTCCAAGAGCTTCCTGCCGCTGCATCTACCCAGAAAAATTTTGTCATTTGAATCCACTCCTTCGTTCGAACTTCGTTCTTCACTCAGTCGTGTCTTCACCCAGTCTTTCACTCGCCTCTGGCGAGTGGCTTTACTTTTGATTCGACTTATGGGGTCTCGGCACAAGCGAGCTCTTCCGTCAGGAAGATGGTGTACATGCCAGCTTCCTATCGGAATTGTGAGTGCTCGAAGCAGCGAGCGAAGTGCTGAGAATATTATTTCAGTTCTTTCATCGCCTCGTCGACTTCGTAACCTTCGTGCACGATTTTTGCTATCGCCCTTACCATCTTCGTCGGATTTTTGTGCTGGAAAATATTTCTGCCAATGCTCGTGCCTGTGCCACCTGCCTCGATTGCTCCTTTTACCATCTCCAGAACATCTCTATCGGTATTCATCTTTGGACCGCCTGCGATTACAACAGGTACCGGGCAGCCTTTCACAACTTCCCTGAAGGAATCTACGTCTCCTGTGTAGTTCGTCTTTATTATGTCTGCTCCAAGCTCTGCACCACAGCGAGCTGCGTGCTTAACGACTGCAACGTCGTGCTCGCTTTTTATTTTTTTTCCTCTCGGATACATCATCGCAAGCAGCGGCATGCCCCATTCCATGCATTTCCTTGCTGTACTGCCCAGAATCTTCAGCATTTCTGCTTCGTTGTCTGCCCCAACGTTTATGTGCACGCTTACTGCATCTGCACCTAGCTTTATCGCTTCCTCCACCGCAGTCACCAGAACTTTGTTGTTCGGATCAGGACTCAAGGATGTACTTCCAGAGAGATGTAAAATCAAGCCGATGTCTCGACCGTAGCCTCTGTGCCCCACTTTTACTATACCTTTATGCAGAAGAACAGCATTCGCTCCGCCCTCTGCAACTTTATCAACTATCTCCGGCATGTCCAGCAAGCCAGCTATTGGCCCAGAGGATACTCCGTGGTCCATGGGTACTATAATCATCCTTCCGGTCTTGCGATTTTTTATCCTTTCTATCCTCACATTTTTACCGATGACGCTCATCATGAAACCTCCATGTTACTTGCTGCCATGCTACATAGTAGCACAAGTATATAAAGGTTTCTGTTGCTAGTAGTAGCTCTTGTTCTTGGGCATCAATTGTTATTATAAGAACAAGAGTTACCGCATTAGCGTTCTGGTTTTGAATTATGAAACAACCTCCCCCCAATGTATCCTCATTTAGAAAGATTTTTATAATTTGGATATAAGAGAAAGATCATGCGGAGGAGAAAATTATCTAAGCTTTCAGAAAAATTGAAGAAGTCATTCAGGTCCTATATTGCAATTTATGTATTTACTTTTATCCTAGTTGTGCTTCTTCTTATTGCATTCATGCAGCTCTATATAACTTTCTTTGGACAGATGCGCTTGGATCCAAGCGCAGTAACCGCATCCGCAACAATGATCCTAGTTTTCGTAACAACTGGCTACGCTCTGGCAACGTACCGGATTGTGCAAGAGTCTCAAAAAGCTCGCAGAGTTGATTTGCTCAGGTATAGATTGGAGAAGTTATATTCCCCGTTGAAGTATCACGGTCATCTGGGCCAGTTAACCATGGAATTCAGAGATAAATTAAAGCGTGATTTATATCTGGCTAGCAAGGAACTACAGCCCCTGCTCGAAGAGTATATAAAGTTGGTGCATAGCGATGATTTCCAGCTTAGAACTACAAAGGAAGGGGAAATGTTTGTTATGATAGCTAGCGAGAATGAGGAGAAGAATCTTGCATTCTTATCCAAGTTAAAATCCCAAATAGATAACGATTTTGATGAATTTAGGAGAGAATTGCTCGAGCTCACACCCTAGTTCAGAGTTTATCTTTGTTTTTCTTCCCTGCAACAACCTCCCGTTGCTATCCCCTCTCCCCCTTATCCCACCACGGCGTCGAGGGATTCTCGTCTATGTACAGAACGAGCCATTCTTTATTTTTATCGCCGACCAGATAGAGCCTTACAAAAGTAACACTTGTTGCTTTGTAGTCATAAACCTCAATAAAAATTCCTTTCAGAATCTCAAACTGCTTTGCTCCGGAATCGGCTATTTCTCCCTTTGTAATCTCGCTTGCTATTTTTTCGCCGCTTGCGGCGATAGGGGCAAGAATGAGATTTATCTTATCCGCAACGTAATCGAAATGCTTTGAGTCAAATGCAGCGCTTCCGGCGATGTATTTGCCGTGCTTTCTGACGCTCTGCGATTTTGAAATGCTCTTAAATTCTAAAAGAATTTTCTCTGTCAGCATTCAATCACCTCTCTTCCGTCAGGAAGATGGTATACATGCCAACTTCCTATCGGAATCGGCAAGGGATTGCATAAAAAGCTTCAGTAGTAGACATTTTCCTCTGATGGAAAGTTACCCTGCAATACATCTTGCCTATATCTCAATAAGGCATCCTTTATATCCTTCCTCAAATTTACGTACTGCCTCGCAAATTTAGGGACATATCTGTCGAATAAGCCGAGCAAATCATGGAGTACCAAAATCTGCCCGTCGCAGTA